>JAUZOX010000306.1 GCA_030706265.1 Bacteroidota bacterium
CTGACGGTAGCTATAAGTTAAATACCAATGTGGTAACTCAAAATGCAGCTCGTCCTTTCTGGGTACTTTCAGATTTTCATAATGTTGCCAGTACATACGTAACAAGTGCTGCATTCTGGAAATTGAGAGAAGTGTCTTTGACCTATGATATGCCGGTTAAAAAACTATTAAAGGTTAATTTCATTAAGGCTTTACAATTGGGTATCGTTGGACGGAACCTGTTAATGTTAAGACCACCCAGCAATGTATGGACAGATCCTGAATTCAATACTCAAAATGGAAACAGCAATGCTGTTGGTTACACAACTGTGGATCAAACACCACCGACCAGAGTATTAGGTTTCTCAGTAAAACTAACTTTCTAATTTTAAAAATTATAAAGAGATGAAGAGATTATTTTTATTTATAGCTGCGATTTTAGTATTAGGAAGTTCCTGCAAGAAGAGTTTTCTTGCAGTCGACGAGGTGAATCCAAATACTGCTGCTTCTGCGCCTCCTACACTGGTCTTACCGGCGGCTTTAACCTTAACTGCCGGTACCATGAATGATCCTAAAAAATGGGACTTTGTTTATCTGTGGTATGGTGTTTGGTCTATCGCGGGTGGTTACACCATTAATGCAGATTTGACCCAATACAATATCCGGAATTCATCCTATCAGAATAACTGGGATGCTTTGTATCTTTCTGCAAAAGCATTTGATGATATCCAGAAGGCTTCTACGACTCCGCAACAAGCCATTACTTTAGGTATTGCCAAAATCATGAAGGCTTATATCTTTCAGAATTTGGTTGATATGTATGGCGATGTGCCTTATTCTCAGGCTTTCCAGGGTGCTGCCAACATGAAGCCTAAATATGATAGTCAGCAATCCATTTACGAAGATTTGATCGTCCAGATCGATGCCGGGATTGCTGCCATGAAAAATGCACCGACTGATGTAATCATTCCTACTCCGACACAAGATGTCATGTATGCTGGTAATGTCACAAAATGGATCAAGTTTGCAAATACGTTGAAACTGCGTATCCTGCTTCATCAGGCAGGTATGACAGGCAGGTATGACAGTTATATCAAGGCAAAAATTACTGCAATTCAAGGCGGTTTTATTGGGGCAGGAGAAGGGGCCATGGTTAATCCGGGTTATCAGCATTCAGCCACCAAGGCAAATCCAACCTGGATGGCATTTTATACCCCCGGTACTCCTGATTCACATACCGATGGCGGTTTCAATTATTATAACGCCAATGAAGATATCCTGGATTACACCTGGAATAATGCCAACTTTGGCGATTTCCGTGCTTTTGCATTGTATGGCTACTTTGGAAACTATTCAATGAAGGGTAATTACTTCGGCGTTGGAAACCAGCTTCCTACGGCTTCCTGTTCAGGTATCGGTACCGGAGATGTAGGTACACCTTCTACCGATAATACCTTTGTAGTGGGCCATAGTTACGATATGTCGGCAATCATTCTTTCGGATTTCGAAAGTCTGTTCCTGCAAGCTGAAGCAGCTCAAAGAGGATGGATTGGCACGGCTGCAGATGCATCTACTTATTACTATGCAGCAATCAAAGCCAACTTTAATTATCTTGGACTTAATTCCAATAAATGGAGTACTGTCTTTGGCGTAGGACCTACCTCAGATTATGACAATTTCGTGCAACAAAATGCAGGCGATCCCAATTTTGACTTTTCTGCTGCAACCGATAAGATAAAGTTGATCATGACCCAAAAATGGGTTTCGTTAAGTGGAAACACCCCTGTTGAACTTTGGACAGATTACAGACGAACCGGTTTCCCGAACTTCCTGCATTTTTCAACAGATCCTGCAAAGAAAAATGCTACACCTCCCGTCAGGTTGCTTTATCCTCAACGTGAAATATCGACAAATGGCGATAATGTTCCAACCATTGGAAGATCAACCCCGGATTTATTTTCAGCTAAGATATTCTGGCAGAACCGCTAATTTATTTCAGCAATTAATTATAACGATTAATAACGATAATTATGAAAAACAAAATATTGATTATAATTACTTTTCTGGCGGGTACGATGCTGTTTAATTCCTGCCTGAAAGATAAATTAAATACGGATTGGACTTCCGCCCTAAAGGGAAAGATGTATGCCGAATTTGTCAATTATGGATTGACTTCATCTACGATCAATAATTTGCCCGCAGATCAAACGGTTCGTGCCTTTGTGAATATCGCAACCGATGCACTTCCAACTTCTGACATTACGGTGACCGTTACAATCAGCCAAAGTGCTTTGGATGCTTATAATGTTACTGCTAAGCAAAACTGGGTTGCTGCCGGTAATGATGCCTCAACATATGTACCCTTGGTAATGTGTCCTAACATTTCTGTAAATCCGGTTGTGATTAAGAAAGGAACCCGAAACGGTTATGCCTATATTACGCTGAAACATGCAGATCAGCTGAGTCTGACCACAGCTTATGCCATTCCATTGCAAATCACGGCTGTTTCCAATAATGTGATGATTGCAGCAAACAAGCAATCGACCATTATTCAGGTACCGGTTGCCAACAAATGGGAAGGCTCTTATGACCTGAGTTACTATATTTTGCGTGCCGGTGACAATGTTTTATCCGGAAATGTAAGACATATGGCCTGGAAATTAGGTACAAGCGGTGCAAAATCAGTGACATATTGGAAAACACATCTTTGGGGTGATGGTAAGAGTTCTGTTGGAGGTATAAGCGCATGGCAGATAACCATTGATGATTCTACTGTTCCGAACAAGATTTCTGTTATCGATCCTCAATACCCGGCAGTTACTATGAATACTGCTTATCCAAACCGGTATGATCCGGCTACAAAGACCTTCTATCTCTCGGTTTACTGGGGTACAGGTCCAACTAACCGTGCTGCAACCGATACCCTTGTTTATTCGGGATCATACTAAAAATTAAAAATTTTTAAACCTAAAACGGCCGTCCCTATGGACGGTCGTTTTTTTTTAAAGCGATTTTTTAATTAAGTTTTTACAGCTGCATAATAAGAAAAATGATTATTTTTATTGCATGATTTTTGCTGTCTTAATTATAACCTTTTGTTTTTGAAAACATTTTAAATTTATCACCATGAAAAAAATTATTCTTTTTGCTACATTTTTTTTGGCGTTTTATTCATTCGGTGTTTGTCAGAATGAGAAAGGACCTGTTCTGAAGAAAGAATTGGCCGGAAAATATGAAGGTGAACAAAAAAAAGGTCTGGCTAACGGAAAAGGTACAGCCACAGGTAAAGAATCGTATACCGGCGATTTTATAAAAGGCTTGCCCGATGGCCAGGGCGTCTATACCGATAGTCTTGGCAATGTTTATAAAGGTGCTTTTCGATATGGATTGAAAGAAGGAAAAGGCGAATTTATTCCGGCTTCTTCTTCAAACGAACAACCTAAGAGTGGATATTGGATGGATGATAAATATATGGGTAAAGACAGGGTAGATCCTTACGAGATTACCAATAAAATTGGTAATGTTTCTCCCCGAATATATAGTACCGGACCTGGAAACACCATTGATATTACGGCTATTGACCCTGTAGACAATGCCAATATTGCTGCTACAATCAATATGATAGGGCGGGGAAATCCCCGTAATGATACGTCGTACAATAAATACTTTTTTGACGATGTAAGTTTTCCGATCGAGTTCGATATTCGTTACCGGTGCAGAACCAAACTGGGTTTCAATACCACTGGTGATACTCCAATGGCTGATAATTCAATCCATATCAAAATCAATAAAGGGGGTAAATGGTCCATTACCCTTAAGAATTAATGGGCTTTAATTTCGATTTTTAAGAAATGGTGGCATGTGTGCATATTAAATATGACATATGCCACCATTTGAATGAAATGCATTTATCGGTTAAATATTTTTACAAAATCCAGCATTTTTTAGTCAAAAAATTGTATCTTTATTGTAGGTGATTCTGGTTTAATTAAGGCATTTATGTGTTAATACTTACGTCATGAAAAATTATTTTGTATTATCCGTACTTCTTTGTGCTTTATCTCTCCCGGCCTTTTGTCAAAAAACCTTTGGACCTGTCATTAAGAGTGAATTGGTCGGAAAATATGAAGGTGAACTAAAGAAGGGTCTTGCTCATGGTAAAGGGACCGCGATTGGATCGGATACCTACACTGGCGAATTCAAAAGAGGATTGCCGGAAGGCGAAGGGGTTTATACAGATAGCGATGGTAATGTCTATAAGGGATCATTTCACAGTGGATTGAAAGAAGGCAAAGGCGTTTTGACGTTAAAAGGGATGGGAAAGGACTCGGTTCTTACCGGATATTGGGAAGC
>JAUZOX010000307.1 GCA_030706265.1 Bacteroidota bacterium
TAGTTTGAATGATCTTATGTACATCGGGCAGTAAAGTGTCTGATTTCAATTGAATCCGTCTCCAGATCTTGGGAGTGTGTCCTTTTAAAGAAATCTGGATTTGATAAATTTGAGGAGTCATTTTTTTTAAAATTTACAAAGAAAAGAACAATTTTAATAATGCAGAAAGCTAAATAATCAATGCTTTATAAGCGTTTAATAAAGTTATTAATTAGTTTGCGATTTGTTTTTATGCAGTTATTTTCCGATACAGAAGTTCCCAAAGATATTGTTCAGTATTTCATCGGTGGTAACTTCGCCTGTGATCGATCCAAGGTGGTGAAGTGCAAGCCGGATGTCGGTTGCGATCAGATCGGAGGGGACCTTGTCGGCAAAGGCTTGCTTGACCCTTTGGAGGTCTTGGAGGGCAAGGGTCAGGGCCTCGAAGTGCCTGACATTGGTGACGATGGTTTCGGGGGTGTTGTCGGTGTTCTCAACCGTCTTGAGCAGTGAATCGACAATGAGGTTGATGTTCTCCTTGCGTTTGGCAGAGACGAAGATGGTTTCGTGCTCGACCAGGTCTACAAAGTGATGGGGTATTTCGATGAGCTGGTCGGTCTTGTTGCCGATCAGGATCACTTTCTTTTCTTCCAGATTGAATTGGCGGGAGAGGTCGGCCAGGGTCTCATTGAGCTCTTCGATGGTGATTTCGTTCAGATCGAAAACATAGAGTACAATGGCAGCCTGGTCCAGCTTTTGCAGGGTGCGTTCTATCCCGTAGTTTTCGATGATATCTTCGCTGTCACGGAGTCCTGCCGTGTCGATAAACCTGAACATCTTGCCATTCAGCACCAGGGTGTCTTCAATCGTGTCACGGGTGGTCCCGGGGATATCCGACACGATGGCGCGTTCTTCATTGAGCAGGGCATTGAGCAGGGTGGACTTGCCGACATTGGTCTTACCGACGATGGCAACGGGGATCCCGTTCTTCAGCACATTGCCCAGACGGAACGATTCCACGAGCCGGGAGGTTTCGACTTCGAGATTGTCGAGCAGATCGAACAGCTGGGTGCGGTCGGCAAACTCAACGTCTTCTTCGCTGAAATCGAGTTCGAGTTCGATCAGGGAGGCAAAGTTGACCAGCTGGGTGCGCAAATCCTTGATCTTGCTTGAAAAGCCACCCCGCATCTGTTGCATGGCCAGATGATGCGATGAATAGGAGTTGGCTGCGATAAGGTCTCCAACGGCTTCGGCCTGCGAGAGGTCCATCTTGCCGTTTAGAAATGCACGCTTGGTATATTCTCCCGGCTTTGCCAGACGGGCACCGTTATTCAGCAGCAGCTGCATGATCTGCTGCTGGATGTAAACCGAACCATGGCAGGAGATCTCGACGATGTCTTCGCCGTTGTATGAATGGGGCGCTCTGAACAAGCTGAGCAATACTTCGTCTACTATTTCGTCACCCGACATGAGAGATCCGAAGTAAACGGCATGAGACGGGGCTTTTTCCAAATCGATGGTTGTATTTTTAGGCACAAAGATGCTCTTGCAAATGCTGAATGCCTTAGTTCCTGAAAGACGGATTACTGCAATGGCCCCCGACCCATTTGGTGTCGACAGGGCACAAATAGTATCGTCTTCCTGCAGTAAGTTTAATAAAGAGTTCATGGTATTGCTTTTTCAATTGAACAAACATAACTCAAATTTGTCAATAATGTAAACAAAAAGAATTTACTTTGTGCATCTGCAGATTCGAAATAAAACAATTCACGCCTATGAGTATCCTGGTTAATAAAGATTCGAAAATAGTGGTACAGGGCATCACCGGTACCGAAGGTAGTTTTCATACCTCGCAAATGATTGAATATGGCACCAATGTCGTTGGAGGGGTGACCCCCGGAAAGGGCGGTCAGCAACATCTTGACCTGCCTGTCTTTAACACGGTTTCCGATGCGGTGAAGGCCACTCAGGCCGATGTCTCCGTTATCTTTGTTCCTCCTCCGTTTGCCGCCGATGCCATCTATGAAGCTGCCGATGCGGGCATCCGGCTGATCGTATGTATTACGGAAGGGATTCCGGTCCAGGACATGCTGGGAATCAAAGAATATCTTAAAAGCCATGGCAGCAGACTGATCGGGCCCAACTGTCCCGGCATCATCACCCCGGGTGAAGCCAAAGTGGGCATCATGCCCGGATTTATCCATCAGAAAGGACGTGTGGGCATCGTCTCCCGTTCCGGAACGCTCACCTATGAAGCGGTAGACCAGCTGACCAAGGTGGGGTTGGGACAGACTACGGCGATCGGGATTGGCGGCGATCCAATCCTGGGTACAACCACCAGGGATGCCATCGAACTGTTTATGGCCGATCCCGAAACGGAAGGCATCGTGATGATAGGGGAGATTGGAGGAACGATGGAAGCTGAGGCTGCCGAATGGATCAGGGAGAATGGTGTCAAGCCGGTTGTGGGATTCATCGCCGGGGCCACGGCTCCCAAGGGACGCACCATGGGACATGCAGGTGCCATCGTGGGTGGAAAGAGTGACACCGCAGAAGCCAAGAAGGCAATCATGCGCGAATGTGGCATCCATGTGATCGACTCACCTGCAGACATCGGCCGTAAAATGGCAGATCTGCTCAAACCCGTCGAGTATGCTTAATTCGGTTGACTGATAATCGTTTTCAGGAACATAAGGTGGCTTGCGTTAGGTAAGCCATATTTTTTGTTTTTACTGTGTTCATTATCAACCCGGATTAATATTTTTCAGTAAATTTACCCCCGCAGATTAATTAATAGCTAAAATTTTTAACAAATGAATTCTAAAGAAAACTCGCGCCGATTGTTTCTAAAGCAAGCCATTGCTCTTTCGGCTGCTTCGACGATTCCTTCTTTCTGGACCAAATCGTTTGGAAAGACTGGAATCATGCCTGCCGCCGGGTATTTACCACCCAGTGAACGGGTAAATCTTGCATGCATCGGAATTGGCAACCAGGGTGGATCTGATGTAATGTCCCATTACAACACCGGTTTATGCAATCTGGTGGCTTTCTGCGATGTAGACATGGGTGCTCCGCAAACACTGGATGTACTGAAAAAGTTCCCGAATGTACCGCGCTTCCAGGACTTCAGGCAGATGTTCGACAAGATGGGAAACCAGATCGATGCCGTTACGATCGGGGTTCCCGATCATTCGCACTTCCCCATTACCATGCTGGCCCTGAGCCTTGGAAAAAACGTTTATGTTGAAAAACCAATGGCCCGTACCTTCAACGAAGTGGAACTGATGATGAAGGCTGCCCGCAAACACCCCAATCTGGTTACCCAGATGGGAAACCAGGGGCACTCCGAAGCCAACTACTTCCAGTTTAAAGCCTGGAAAGAAGCGGGTATCATCAAGGACGTCACTGCCGTTACAGCCCACATGAACTCATCGCGCCGCTGGCACACCTGGGATCCCAACATCAAGAGTTTCCCACCTGCAGAACCGATTCCCGGAACACTCGATTGGGAAATCTGGCAGGGTGTTACTCAACATCATGACTACAACCATGACTTTATCAATGGCCAATGGCGTTGCTGGTTTGATTTCGGAATGGGTGCTTTGGGCGACTGGGGTGCACACATCCTCGATACGATTCATCAGTTCCTCGATCTTGGATTGCCCACCGAAGTCAATATGCTGAAAGCCGAAGGACACAATGCTTTCTTCTATCCCATGTCTTCGACCATCTTGTTTAGATTCCCCAAAAGGGAAGACATGCCTCCGGTCGACATTACCTGGTATGACGGCATCAACAACATTCCATCCGTACCCGCAGGATATGGCGTTTCCGAACTGGATCCTAACATTCCCCCCACGAGTGTCGGTGCAATTCAACCGGCTAAACTGAACCCCGGCAAGATCATCTACAGCAAGGAACTCACTTTCAAAGGCGGTTCACACGGCAGCACCTTGTCGATCATCCCTCCCGAAAAGGCCAAAGAGATGGCTTCAAAGCTTCCGGTTGTCCCCAAGAGTCCTTCAAATCACTATGCCAACTACCTGAAAGCTTGTAAGGGTGAAGAAAAGACCCGTTCTCCTTTCGAAATAGCAGGTCCTCTCAGTCAGGTGTTTACTTTGGGAGTCATGGCACAGAAACTCAATACCAAGTTGTTATTCGATAGAAAGACAAAGCAAATCACCAACAATAAACTGGCTAATCAGCTGTTGGTAGGTTTGCCACCGCGCAAGGGCTGGGAAGAATACTACAAGATGTAATTTTAAAGCACTCCGTGTATAACGGATTAAAAACATAAAATAAAGAATGAAGAGACTTTTACTTTTTCTGTGTGTCGTCCTGA
>JAUZOX010000308.1 GCA_030706265.1 Bacteroidota bacterium
AACAATAATTCCAGATTCATCATGTTATCGATAATTACTCTAAAGGAAGTGGTATCATTCGATTTTCCCCATGAACGAATACAACCGACTTTCGGATTAAAACGTGTGGCGAGCGATCTGGCAGCGTTTACAAGGATTTTCTTATAGGTTGCATTGGGAGTAATGCGATTGAGATTACCATAACAACAGTACATCATGAAGCCAAGGTCATGGGTACCGGTATTGGTCTGCTCCTTATCCATCAGTGAAATTTTCTTCAAAACCTCATCATACAATGACTTTTCTTTTGTGTTCTCATAGAGATAAACTAAAGTACCCGGATAAAAGCCAGCCACCCAGTTTTCAGATGTACAGGTCCTTAACGTATCATTTGTATATGAACGAGGCATGACTCCTTCAGGTACCCTGGTCATTAAATACTTGTATTGACTTGCTGCTTGCTTTAGGTTTTGATCAATCCATTGGGATGTTATGCTTTTTGAGGTAGCTTTTTGTTTTGTTTGTGCAGAACATATTACAGAAGTAAGCAAAAGCCCAATAGCACAAGTGTAAATTATTATCTGTTTCATTTTCTTTTTAATAAATTCAGATTCAAGATTTTTTCTATTATAAGCATTAATACTTTTCGTCCTTTAAACTCTTCTCTCGTTTGGTATATTCAGTCCATATTTTCAGATCATAGAGATATCAAGCGACATAGAAGGAAGCAACATGATCAATGCAATTTACAATTCGCTTTTATATGCATGATCAACAGGTAAATTCTCTCCAGACCAAAGCTTTTTTGAAGTCCAGGGCAAATCTTTCCCTTGCCATAGTGCATCGCTTTGCGGCAATCCCAATATGATGAATGCTTCTGAGCACAAGTAAAGGCTTCCGGTAGAAATATAATTTTCACCCATACCTGGCTGGTGACCGGCATATCCCACTTGTAACCATCCATTTTGATCAAAAGTTCCCGAGGCCTCGATTTGTCTTTTTATGACCGTATACAACGCGGCTCTCACCTGTTGTGGTTCAACTTCTTTGGGCAATGCATGCATATAGGCTATTTTTGAAAGAAGATGAAACGCACCAAAACGATATGCCAGTGAACGACCAACAGGAGGATAGGTGCCTTCGGGAGAAATCAAACGTTCCTGAATTGCTGCATAACGCTGACTTCTTCTGACTATTTCATCGTATAATTTTTTATCCGCTTCCCTTGAATTGGCTTCAACCAGTGTAGACAACACTTCGATTAACATGGGTTGAATCACAAAACTATTGTAATAATCGAAGTGGAATTCAGGCCCATCACCATACATGCCATCCCCTTTATACCAAAGCTGGTGTTGTTTTAGTGCATAGTCGATACGCATCATATCAGCGGATTTGTCGAATTTACACAACGCTGCTTCTATCGTTGCACTAAACATTAACCAGTTTGAATAAGATGGCGTAATCACCCTGGATGATTTTAACGCCTTTATGACATTCGCCTTGGTCTCATTATCAAGCCTGCCCCATAATTGGTTGGGGGCACGAAGTAAGGCTTGTGCAAAAAAAGCAGCATCCACTAATGGCTGACTTCCCTTGTTGAAATTCAAAAAGTCAGGTGCATTCGGATCAACTGCATTTTTTATACTCGATACCGCAAGATCGATATATTTCTTTCTGAGTATTCCCTCTGCGGTATTGTCCGGACCTAACTCAAGCCAGGGTGCCATTCCTGAAAGCAAACGGCCAAAAGCCTCAAGATGGGTACTGTAATTCCTGGCAGAGTTATTTGATTCCACCGGCATCGTTTTTCTTAATTCATTTTTACTTAAAGCGTTTAAAACCGGATCAGCAATACGGGTTAATACCTCGACACAATATTGTCTTTCCAGCTTTCCGTCATCAACAGCATTTACTTTATTACTTGTTTTAACTTGCGCAAAAGAAGAACAAGCCAATAATCCGATTAATAAAGTAGAAAGTAGACATTTCATAAATTTTAACTTTAGTATATAATTAAATTGAAAATTAGTTCAGATTAAGTAAAATAAATATACTGTTTCATTGATTATCAACCCCAATATTTAACTTTGAAGCGTTAGGAATTTTGTTTCCATAGAAATCTTTCGAAGCGTTTCCTGAAACCGGGATCCCCGATCTTTTAGCCGGAGAGTTTTTTAAAAGCTTGTACCCTTGTTTACCCTTCCCTGGAAAAATGAATTGAGGATCAGCCATTATAGGGAATCTATCGATAAATCCTGATGGCGCTTTTAAACCGCAATAGATATTATGATCAAACGACACGTTCGTCGCATTTGTAAATGCATAAGATGGATTATTGCCCTTGAAACAGAATATATTGTTTTTGAATGAAACTCCGTTTGGATATTCAATCCATTTGTTGAGTTTTATGGCAATAATATCGTTCAAACCGGAGTCGGCATAAAAAACATTATTGTATACCTGCAGCCCTTCTACTTTACCTGACACATACATTCCTTGCCTGGCATTGTTTTCAATGACATTATACCGGATAATTGTTCCAAGATTAAAATTTATCATCTGATTGCCACCTCCGGGACCGCCTGTTGCCGTCACACCTCCCAGGCCATTATGGTGTAAATAGTTGTATTGGATGATGGTGTTCTTGGTTCTGTAGTCGCTGTCTATTCCACGGGCATCCGTGTCGCCATCATTATAGATCGTATTCCGTGCCTCGTTATACTGATAGACAACATCGTCTGTATTGAAATTAAATACAGCATTACCCGATATGACTTGTCCGCATGAATCAAAGAGATTATGTTCAATAAGTGCGCTTTTAGCCACCCTGACGATAAGTCCGTTTCCTGCTATATTCTTAAAAATATTTTTCCTAAAGACTACTTTGGTATTGGGGGTCCAATTATCTGTTTTTCCACCTCCTATGCTATCTCCAAACTTGCTATAAGCAGTCCTGTTGGCCCAATCTGATCGAAAATTGAAACCTGTTCGGCTTAAATTTTCAAAGACTGAATTTGTGACCATAACATCATCAAAATTACTTCTGAGTTTATTGCCCGTTGTATAAAAAAGGACACCGCCATGAAATCTGCTTTGATCTGTTTTTCCCTCGTCTTTTGGAATATGAGTACTATTGACATTAAATACCCTTATGTTATCAAAGTAAAAATGATGCAAAGTACCGAAATCATGATTGACAATACATATCCCATCGAATAAATCGTTGTCTTTGATTAACCCTTCTTTAAAATTTGTGACTGCAATATTTCTTAATTCAATGTATTGTTTATTGTAGCTGTATACCGCCGCCGAATTGCCATTGCCATCAATAATGGCTTTTTGTTTGCCGCCATATGTTGTATATGATATGGGAGCGGATGAACTGCCACTTGAACTCAAGACCAACACACCCTTAAAAAGCTGGCCTGATTTAAAAGAAATAATATCGCCAGGCCTGAAGGAGGTATTGCTAACCTTTGACAGTGTTTTCCACGAAGATTTTGCCGTTAATCCATTATTGCTATCATTGCCATTATAAGCGTTTACAAAATACGTTGCAGAAAATGACGGCGATATAAGTAAAAGGCTGCCTACCATTATTATTAATCTCGAGAAATGCCTCATGCCATTAATTCTTTTTTATAAGCTTTATGAATATAATATCATTGTTTCTCAATGGTATACGCCTTTTAAATGATCCATTGTTAATGACAATATTATCTACATCTGCCGGTAATCCTGTTGATAGTTTTTTGATTTCAGCTTCTTGTTTAAGCGTTAATTGAGCAGGCCGGCCCATTTCAAGATACCCGGTAAAAGGATCGTTTTGATGATATCCGACTTTATAAATTTCAACCCGGTATGTGCCGTTTTGCATATTGGATATTTCCAGTTCAGCATTTTGACATATCGTAGACGGCTGTTCTTTAATAAAATAGCCCTGATTAAAGTTTGATCCGGTATCAGTAAAAGTATAATTCCAAATCAATGCCTGAACATCTTTTTGGTTAGAAGTGCATATATACGAAGAATTATCTTCATTCTTAAGCATCGTAGAACCCAACTCGTTCATGAATTTATAAGCATAATAGGTTGGCTTTTTAATATTCTGCAAATTTAATAATCCAAAGCCACCATGAAAAGGAGTGAGAGCCGGACCCGCTTCTTCAAAAATATCGGTAAAAGTCCAATATGACATTGAATTGCAAGCAGTGCCAGTCTTCTTCAAGGTATTTAAAACGTACGTTGCATTTTGATAGGTATCATGCATCGGGTCCCGCGATGAAGGTGAAGTGTTCCATTCAGTAAAATGCAATTCGGCTTCTTTATATGGCGA
>JAUZOX010000309.1 GCA_030706265.1 Bacteroidota bacterium
ACAGGTAAATGGACCAACGAATAAAAAGCGCCTTTGGGCAGAGGGGCATAGACGCCATCGATCTTGTTAAGTGCCGAAATGATGGTATTCCTTCGCTCAATGTATTCGTTGTAAACTTCTTTAAAATAATCTTTTGGGGTTTCCAGGGAGGCTTCTCCCACAACCTGTCCAAGCGATGGCGGACTCAGACGAGCTTGTCCGAATTTAAGTACGGTTTCCATCACTTCCCGATTTCTTGAAAGGATGGCCCCGATGCGGACGCCGCATTCACTATAACGCTTTGAAACAGAATCGACCAGGATCGTGTTGTTGTCGATACCTTCGAGTTCCATCACCGAATAGTGCTTATGTCCGTCGTAGCAATACTCCCGGTAGACCTCATCCGAGATAAGAAAAAGATCGTGCTTCAACACGATATCGCGAAGTTGTTCCAGTTCGCTTTTTGAATAAAGATATCCTGTGGGGTTGTTAGGATTACAGATCATGATCGCCCTTGTCTTAGGACCGATTTTTTTCTCGAATTCCGAAATAGGGGGGAGGGCAAAACCATTTTCGATATGCGAAGGGATCGGAATGATCTTTACTCCTGCCGACACTGCAAATCCGTTGTAGTTGGTGTAAAATGGCTCGGGAACGATCACTTCATCACCGACGCTGAGGCAACTCATGAGGGTGAACAGGATGGCTTCGGAGCCGCCGGTAGTTATCATGATCTCGTCATAATTTACCGTTACTCCAATTCCTTTGTAATAATTTGCCATCGCTTTGCGATACGATTCATTTCCGGCGGAATGACTATATTCGATGACCCTGGAATCAAAGTTGCGAATAGCCTGAATGGCTACTTCAGGTGTTTTAATATCGGGTTGCCCGATATTTAAATGATATACCTTGATTCCTCTTTTCTTGGCAGCTTCAGCATATGGTACAAGCTTACGAATAGGTGAAGCAGGCATTTGTAAGCCACGGGTTGAAATGTGAGGCATTTTATAATAAAGTTAATTGTAAGATTAAAATTATGTTATCGCAAAGATATAAAAACGGCATTGATAAGATCAATTGTACAGACTTATTTTTAAGCCCTGAAAAATAAAAAAAAGGCACAAATGCCCTTCTCAGACATTTGTGCCTTGTCTAAAATAGTCTGTTAATGTTTTTATCTGGCTACAGGTGCTCCCGTGGCGCTTAATTTCTTTTCCGGCAATGTGTTGGCGTCTTTGGGAACTACATTACCCGTGATACTCAGAACGACCGGTGAGTTCTTTGAATTACTGACGATTGTAACAGTTCTGTTAATCGGTCCTTGTCTTTGGGTATCATATTTCACTTTTATGACATCCGATTCTCCCGGCAGAATGGGCTTCTGGGGATATTCAGGAATGGTGCAACCACATGAGGATTTTACACTAACGATGATCAATGGTTCTTTTCCGGTATTGGTGAATGAAAAATCGCAGATTCCATTGCCTCCCTCATTGATGGTCCCAAAATCATGAACCGTTTTCTTAAAGTTCATTTGCGGAGCATTGGGATTCTCCTGGCTATAAACAAAAGGTATCGCAAAAAACAGCGTTGCAATTAATAAAATCGATTTTAATGTTTTCATAAGTAAATGATTTTAATAAGTTTGTCTTATGGAACTCGCATGTCAGATTTTCATTGGTGTTTGTGATTTTCAAACATGCTCGTTTCATATCTTTTATAGTTTTTATTTTTATTACAATAGAAAAAACAAAGATAAAATCAAATTTGTTTAAATACGTCGATTTTAGCATCTTTTATGATAAGGGATGAAGGTATTGCAGCATTCCGCAAGGCAGTTTTTATTAGGTTTTAAGATGGGTGAAAAATGCCAACTTCTTTTTTTTCAAAGAGTAAAGATAAAGAATCTTTGAAAATTGTATTTTTTCATTCGAAATAATTAAAACTTGATGTACTTTTGCCAGTTGAAATTTGCATACCAATTAAAAATTCAAACATCTTTGTGTTAGAATTTTGTTAATCCTTATAACTGTTTTCAGCTCGTTGCATAACTGTTGAATCGCAAAGAGAGGTTATTTTAATTAAAATTTAAGAGTGGACACAACATCTCAATTGACCCTTATTGACGGAAACAAATGGTATTACGGTTTTCTGTCCGGAGCTAAAAAAATTATCGAAAACCAAAAACACATTAATAAAATTAATGTATTTCCAGTTCCGGATGGAGACACAGGAACAAATCTAGCCTCTACTTTACGTTCAATAATAGACAATACCACACCGCATTCCAGCTGCGAACGTACCGCAGAATCTATTGCAGATGCCGCCCTTGAAGGTGCCCGGGGTAATTCGGGGATCATCTTTGCCCAGTTCCTCTATGGCATCAGCAACGGCATGAAGGATAAGGAGAAGATAGATATACGTACTTTTGCCGAAATCATGCTTGACTCGGTCAAATATGCCTATGATGCCATTGCGAACCCCATCGAGGGAACGATGATATCGGTCATCAAGGCGTGGGCCGAATTCCTTTACTATATCAAAGACAGCGCCGATGATTTCATCAAATTCCTGCTTGCAGGCCTTGAAAAGGCAAAGGAAGCTTTGATCAAGACCACCACGCAATTAAAAGCCCTGGCTAAAATGAATGTAGTAGATGCGGGGGCTCAGGGGTTTGTGATGTTTCTGGAAGGGATGTTGGAATTTTTGATCTCCGGAATTAAAGCAGATGTAGGCAAGGTGACGATCGAAGAGGATCAAACGATTGATAGCATACAGCACGAAGAGATTACTTTCAGATATTGTACCGAAGCATTGTTTTCAGGTGAAAAGCTGGACAAGCATGGCATACGGGATCAGATAATCCACCTTGGCGATTCGGTAGCCGTTGCAGGCTCACCCGAAAAGCTCCGGGTTCACATTCATACTGATCATCCTGAAAAAGTTCTGGCCAGGCTATCAAAGCAAGGCGTCATCATCAGCCAGAAGGTTGACGATATGGTGATGCAGAACGAGGTAATACAAAACCGCAGACACCCAGTTGCCCTGATGACCGACTCAACCTGCGACTTGCCAAAGGAGTGGATGGACGAGCATCAGATTCATTTTGTTTCCCTGAACCTGTTCCTGGATGGCAATCAATACCTGGATAAGGTGACGATGACGGCGGATCAGTTTTACGATATGATGGATAAGTCTCCCGATTTTCCGACTACCTCTCAGCCGAGCATCACGGATATTACCAATAAATTCAATTTCCTTACGACCCATTATGACTCCGTGATTGCGGTGCATGCCTCCTCGGGCTTAAGCGGAACTTATTCGAACAGCTTTACGGCCGCGGATAAAATCAGCAGTCAATCCGGAAAGAAAATCTCCGTGGTTGACAGCCAGGCATTGACCGGAACATTGGGATTGTTGATGTACCGTGCGGCTCTTGCGCTTGATGAAGGCATCTCTCATGATGAACTGGTCCTGAAAATTGAAGAATGGAAAAAGAAAACCCTTTTATATGTCAATCCTTACACCATGAAGAACTTTGTCAGGGGCGGGCGTGTAAGCAAGACCAAGGGCTTTATTGCAAAAATACTGAATGTAAAACCGGTCATTTCCATGAAGGACGGCGTGGCCGATATCTTGGACAAGGCTTACAGTTTAAAGGCAAATCAGCGGATGGTGCTCCGTTATGTTGATAAGGCCATCAAAGAACAAGGCAAGATCTGGAAATACTGTATTGTGCATGCCAACAACATCGCAGGCGCAAAATCATTTGGCGAAAAGGTCGAAGCCCTCGTCGGAATGGAACCCGCTTATTATTACAACATTTCCCCAGTCGTGGGAGTTAACGGAGGAACCAATACCCTGGCAGTTTGCATGATGTTTGAATAAGGTCCTGCTTTCAGGCAGAACACCCGCATAAAAGAAAAAGGCTTATGTTGATTCACTGAATCCCCATAAGCCTTTTTTGTTAAGTGGCATTTCAGGTTTCCCGGTTATTTCATCTCCTGAAGTTTAATGCTTAGCGTTGTTCCTTCGGCTATCGTTTTCTTTACCAATACTTTGTCTTCTGTTTTAACGGCTACATCGAGTTTGTTCCCGTTTCTGACCACCTCGATATCAAAGGAGGCGCCAAAAGCATGTACGTTCCTTAATGCCATATGGTTCCACTCCTTGGGCAGCCTTGGAATGAGGTTGAACGAATGCAGTCCGGTCGGGCGCATGCCGAAGAGACCTTCGGTGAATATGCGGCAATAAAGTCCGCTCTCTGCGGCCAGGTGGCGTTGGTTGCCTTCGGGATATGCCTCAACAGGGTAGGGAACGTGTTCTCCAAG
>JAUZOX010000031.1 GCA_030706265.1 Bacteroidota bacterium
GGGTTGACGTGTTCTGCCGGAGAGAGCGATATAAAAGGAGCTATCGCCTCATCATAACCATAAAAACAGCCTGCAAGTGCATTTCTGAATGCACATTCGGTATACCCGTGAAGTGGGGCAAGAATGATGGTGTTTTCTGTTGCCATAGCAGAGCAAAGGTAGGAAAAGGTTATCATCTCATCCGTTGAATCTTTCCGGATACAGGTCATCTTGTAACTTTAACTATCCGTCCCGATTCTTCAAAACACTGATTCCATGATGATTTCATAAGAACCATAAATAGTTTTGATTCGATAAAAAAAAGCGATTAATTTGCATGCCATGAAAATAAACCATGAGAAATGATAAGGGTAGAAGAGATGGAAATCCAAAACAGGTTGCATGCCGGAGATGGTACTGCCTTGGAATTGCTTTTTCATCGTTACTATAACGATCTTTGTCGTTACCTGATTGTTTTCTTAAAAGATGAAAATGCTGCCAAGAATATTGTGCAGGATTTGTTTATGCACCTTTGGGAGCATCGCGAAAGAATCGACTTTAAAAAATCTCTGGAATCCTATTTATATCAAGCATGCCGTTTTAATGCGTTGATTTATTTGCGCAACAAAAACAGGCATGAAAAATGTCATGAAGACATTAAAAATGAATATGTAGAATCGTTTGATGCCTCTACTGAGATGGAAATAAAGGAATTGAACAGGATTATCAATGAATCCATAGACCTGCTTCCTGCTCGTTGCCAGTTGATTTTCAGACTTAGCCGTACCAGAGGCCTATCATATCATGAAATTGCGACCCAGTTGGGAATTTCGGTAAGTGCTGTAGAGAACCAAGTCAATATTGCCATCAAAAAGGTCAAAAGACATATCAATAACTATTATACCAATATTTATATAGCTGGTTTTTTATTGTAAAAAACCTTAATCCTGCTGAAAGCAAAACACTTTTGCTTTTTTCCTTCCTCATTTCCCCCGAATCATAATGTTCTATTCCGGAATAGATCATATTGTCCTTGTTCATCCACTGACGACCTGCTTATCTTTCAGATTGGCGGTTCATTATTCCAATAAAAGGAAACAATGAAAAAATTATACAAATAATTTAATTTTTTGTGGTGGTGAGGGGGATAAAGGTATCATTAATACAAACTTTTAAACAATGGAACGCTTACCCTGGGAACTTCTCGATAAATATTTTAAAAGTCAGATTACTAAATCTGAACATCAGTTGCTTGAAAGTTGGATTGCAGAATCAGAAGAACATGTGCTCATTTTTCAGGAGATTGAGTCAGATATGAAAGCCGGGCTTGCCTTTCCGGGTCATTTTAATGCCAACACGGTGGAAACATGGAATGAACTAAAAAGGAAATGGGCTATTCCACGCTATGTAAACATACCGATCAAAAAACTATATCGAATGGCAGCGGCAATAATGATCCCGCTTATACTGGCAGGAGGAATAGGTGGATTCTTTATTTCGAAAGGATTTGTTAAGAAGGGTGCGAATAGTTCATTTACCACAATTTATTCACCTGGTGGACAAAAAACAAAAGTTATATTACCGGATAAATCTACAGTTTGGCTCAATGCAAGGACAACATTGAAATATTCTTCTTCATTTAGTGAAATACAACGTAATGTATATATTGACGGTGAAGCTTTCTTTGAGGTAAAACACGATAGCCTCCATCCGTTTACAGTAAAAACCTCCTCGTTTAATATCAAAGTCTATGGAACCTCTTTTAACGTAAAGGCTTACAAGGATGCCGATGTCTCAGAAGCAACCCTTGTTAAGGGCAAAATATGTATCCAGGGTATTCATATCGCAGGGAAAAAGAACGACGAAATCATTATACATCCTAATGAAACCTTCAAATACTTCAAGAATAATATAGCTTATAACAAATCAGGTTCCCGTGAAACTGCAATAAACGATAAAACTGCAAAAAGAGATGAACCCATAATTCAGATTGCAGAAAAAGTAGATGTAACCCCTATTGTAGCCTGGAAAGACGGTAAACTCTGTTTCAAAAATGAAAATTTTTCAGATCTGGCTTACAGACTCGAACAATGGTATGATGTCAAAATTCATTTTGAAGACTCTGAAGTACAGGGAATTAAATTCACTGGGCAATTTGAAAAGGAAAACATCAATCAGGTGCTCAAGTACTTGCAAATGCTAACCCCATTTGAATATGATATGAAAGTAAATGAAATTAATATTCGGTATAAAAAGTAAGAGGATTTTAAAAGAAGGAGGAATAACAGAAATCAAATAAAGATCAAAAATACGGGAGGATTACCAGGTAAGCCTCCCGCGATCCGGTACTATAAATGTTAGCAGCACTTAAGTACCATGAAAAGATCACCATCGTTAAATAATCTGCACAAGCAATGCATATCAATAATGGTTTAACTTAACAATAACAAAGTTATGAAAAAAAAAGGACTCCGACACTTTAGTGAGTACTATTACTCCCATTTAAAAAAAAGCCTGATTATTATGAAACTCACCTTGGTTTTTTTACTGCTAGGCATCGTCACAGCCAATGCCTTTGTGTATTCCCAGGATTTAAAAATTGATTTCTCGCATAAGAATTTCACAGTCGGCGAAGCATTAAACACCATTGAGAAAAATTCTGATTACAGATTCCTATATAGAAATGATCAAATCAATTTGGATAGGGTCATTTCTGTAAATCCTTCCGACAAAACAATTGATGAAATATTAAGCTCTGTTTTCCAAAAAACAGGGATTAACTTTAAAACAGTTGAAAACAACCTGATAATATTATCGCCAGATGTTCAACAGAAGAAAGGGGTTAGCGGCAAGGTGACAGATACAAAAGGACAACCAATTGTTGGTGTTAGTGTTTTTGTGAAGGGTACAACCCATGCTGTTTTAACAAATGAAAATGGTTATTATACCATTCAGCTCAATAACAATGAAAAGACGCTGGTTTTCTCCTATATCGGGATGAAAAGACAAGAAGTGGCAATTGGCACCCAGTCTGTTATTGATATTGTATTAGAGAGCGAAATATCCAATTTGAATGAAGTTGTGGTTGTGGGGTATGGAACCCAGAAAAAAGCCACTTTAACCGGTTCAGTTGCATCTGTAAATTCAAAGGATATCCTCACCACATCAAATGAAAATATAGAAAACATGCTGACAGGGAAACTTGCCGGCATTCGTATCGTTCAGAAAAGCAGTGAACCGGGCGCTTTCAACAACACGATTGATATTCGTGGGTTTGGAAATCCTTTAATCGTTATTGATGGAGTACCCAGGGATAACATTGCCCAACTTGACCCTAATGATATTGCAAGTGTCTCGGTACTGAAGGATGCATCTGCTGCCGTTTACGGTGTACGGGCCGCAAATGGGGTAATCCTTATTACGACTAATGAGGGGAAAGCTGGGACATTAAAGCTAACCTATACCAGCAGCACCGGCATACAAACACCCTCTGGCCTACCCCAAAATGTAGATGCGATAGACTGGATGACCTTAATGAATGAAAAGCAAATGCATAATGTCAATGGAGGTAGTTTGGCATATACACAGGCTGATATTGACCAATACAGAAATGGAACCTTGAAAAGTACGAACTGGTTCACTCCTGTCATTGACGAGCATCCGATTCAAACAGAGCATAATCTGTCAGCCAGTGGTGGCAGTGACAAAATAAATTATTTTTTCAGCCTGGGTTATTTAAATCAGGATGGTTTTTGGAAAAGCGGAGATCTGAATTACAATCGATATAACCTGCGTTCAAATATCAATTCTAAGATCACAAACAGGCTTACGGCCAAATTAATGATCAGCGCCACAATGGATCAGAAAAATCAACCATTCAATGATACCTGGTCTATCTTTAAATCACTTTGGCGGCAAATGCCAACTCAGTCTGTGTATGCAAATAACAATCCAGAATATCTTGGTGGTACCGTTGATGGCACAAGCCCTATGGCGATGTCTTCATCGGCTGTTTCAGGATATCAACAATATAATAACAAATGGTTACAAAATTCTTTTTCATTAAGTTATGATATTCCAGGTATCACCGGTTTACAGGTAAAAGGTATGTTTAGTTATGATTTCAGCATGTCTGATGTAAAGCGGTATCGGAAAGCTTTTAACCTGTATACTTATAATGCATCAACAAACATTTATACCCCAACCATTAGCCAATCTCCCGACAATATCTACAGATATTATTCTGAAAACCCCTCTTCTCTTTTACAGGGATCCATTAGTTACAATCATCTTTTCAATGGAAAACACAATTTAAGTGCTTTACTGCTTTATGAAGAAAGCACCCGTAGTGGGGATAACTTTTATGCACAAAGAGATCTTTCTCTGGAGGTAGATCAACTTATTGCAGGAAGTAGCTTAAACCAGGTAGGTTATATGAATTCTGGCGGGCTTTACAAATTGACTAATAAAGGGGTTGTTGGTAAATTTAATTATGATTTCAAATCAAAATACTTGGCTGAATTTAGTTTCAGATATGACGGTTCCTCTAAATTTCCACCCAATAAACAGTGGGGCCTCTTTCCAGCCATTTCTGCCGGTTGGAGAATTTCAGAAGAACCATTCATGAAAGATGCCGCAGCTATTTCATTTATTGATAACCTGAAATTACGTGCCTCCTACGGAAAGGTAGGAGATGACGGAGCCTCCTCCTATCAGTTTATTTCCGGATATACATATCCTTCGAATGGTAACAGCCAGGCCCAGGCCGGTGGGGCTGTTTTTGATGGCAACTTCGTAAACGCTGTTGGTTTTACGAATTTACCCAATCCGAATATTACCTGGTTCACGACAAATATGCTTAATGTAGGTGCAGACCTTGACATGTGGCATGGTTTATTGGGCGTTTCAGTTGATGTATTTAACCGAAACCGAAACGGATTGCTTGCAACAGAAGGATTAAGCTTGCCAAGCACTCTGGGAGCAGGCTTACCACAGGAAAATCTGAACAGCGATCAAACCAGAGGCTTTGAAGTAGAATTGAATCATAAGAGTAATATAGGAAAATTCATTTTTTCTCTTTCTGGTAATTTTTCCTATACCCGTACAAGATGGTTGAACTATCTGCAGGCTAAGGCCGGTAACTCATACCAAAACTGGACCAACAATCTCAATGACCGGAATAACGATATATGGTGGGGACAGGGTTATGTCGGACAATATCAGTCCTATAATGCCATAATCAATAACCCGACTTTTATCAGTAGAAGTGCTCTCCCCGGAGATTATGTCTATCAGGACTGGAATGGGGATGGTGTAGTAGATGGAAATGATATTCACCCCATTGCAGCTAACACTTCACGTCCATTAATCAATTTCGGTTTAACGCTCAATGTAAAATATAAAAATTTCGATCTGAATGCATTATTGCAGGGTGCTGCAATGGTATGGGCCGCTTATCCTGAAGCATTAAACGGACCTCTTTATTTTAATCCGGGGAGTGCTTTAACAGAGTTTATGGATAGATGGCATCCGCTAGATCCTACTGCAGACCCTTATGATCCAAATACCAAGTGGGCATCCGGATATTATGCATATACCGGAACTGTAGCAGATCAAAATTCGGAACGGGGCGTTCATAACGCTTCCTACGTAAGATTGAAAAGTCTTGAATTTGGTTATACCTTACCCAATAATATTACTTCCAAAATAGGCATTAGCAATGCCCGTATTTATGTAAATGGATATAACCTTCTCACTTTAACCGGAATTAAAAACGTGGATCCTGAACATCCATCGGATCTCTACGGCTATGTCTATCCGTTGAACAAGTCATTCAACTTCGGATTAAGTGTTTCTTTCTAATTTATAAGTCTTGTAATTTAAAAGTGAACGGTTATGAAAAAAATCAAATATCTTTTATTAGTATTCTGTTTCAGTGTGCTGTCGTGCAATAAGTTGGATGTACCTCCCATGAATATCATTAAAGATCAGGACGTATTCAACAGTGTTAACGGAATCACAGCATATATGGCTAAGTTATATAGTTCATTGCCTGTTGAAGATTTCAAATATAGCGCCAACCTTGGATTCAACAATTGGAACTTTATTGCCAACATCAATATGTATTCAGGGGAAGGGGTTAACAAGAATATCAGTTCATTAACCAATGGAAATAACGGATATTGGGGAGCTGCCTTTACCCTTATCCGCCAGGCCGATTATTTTATAGAAACGTTGCCAAAGTATAGTGCTAATTTCAGTAATAATCAGACCCAGATAAACCAATGGCTTGGAGAAGCCCATTTTATCCGTGCATATACCTATTTCGCTTTGGCCAAAAGATATGGCGGTGTTCCCATTATTGATAAAGTTCAATATTATCCGGAAGAAAGCGTACAGCAATTGCAGGTTCCCAGAAACTCGGAAGAAGAGGTCTATGACTACATCGGACAGGATCTGGATTTTGCAATTCAAAACATGGGCGGAACTAGTGTGCAAAAGGGTAGGGCAAATAAATATGCTGCTGCTGCTCTCAAATCCAGAGCAATGCTATTTGCCGGATCTATTGCCAAATATAATTCTGTTCAGCTTTTTGATCAGTCCGGAAAACGTCTTCAGGGCATTCCATCCAGCAAAGCTGATACGTATTTTAAGGCAAGCTATGATGCTTCCATGATACTGCAAGGACATTACTCACTATACAGAGCTGGTCTTCCCGATAAATACCAGAACTATGTAAATCTATTTTCTGACGATAACAGTTCCGAAAATATTTTTGTAAAGTATTACCATTATCCGGATGTAGTTCACAGTTATGATGCACTCATGGTTCCGTTCCAACAAACAGGACCGGGTTACAGTTCTTACTGCAATCCAACCCTCAATTATGTGGAATTATTTGATGGATTGCCCAAAAATGCTGATGGTACATTGAAAACCAAAGATGCGAACGGTAAATATATTTTGTACCAGAATCGCATGGATCTTTTTGCAAATGCAGAACCAAGGCTTCGAGCTACCGTTATTTTCCCCGGTGATGTATTCAGGGGACAGGTGATCGACGTTCTAAGGGGAATTTATACGGGTCAGGTAACAAATGGTATAAGCTCTCTTATACCGGATGGCTACACCGGAACCTATCCCACGACCAATCTAAAGACCTCTTCATCAAATGCACAAACGCCATACACCCTGCCTAACGGTACTACAATGAATCCTGCAGGTTTGAGTGGATATTTTACCGGTGGCGGAGTATGTACAAGGACTGGATTTTTTATTCGTAAATATATGAATCCGAATAAAGCCCAGGCAGACATGGCACTTCATCACTCTGATCAACCCTGGATTGAAATGAGATACGCTGAAGTACTTTTAAACCGCGCTGAGGCAGACTATGAACTCTATTCGGATGGAAAGACCGATATCGATTATCGTCAAGATGCCTTTAATTGCATTAATGATATTCGTGACAGGGCCGGTGCCATTTTATTGACAGATCCGACTCAATTGAATATTAATACTATCCGTATTGAAAGGAAAAAGGAACTTGCCTTTGAAAACAAGCTCTGGTGGGATATTAAACGTTGGAGAGTGGCTGATACGGAAATAAACAATAAAATCTACAGGGTATTGAATCCTTTCTACGCTGCAAATGCTTATGCTTATTTCTTTGATGCAAGGTTCCAGGAAAGCAATGCCACTTTTACTTTCAACCCTTTGTGGTATTATGAACCGATTCCAGCTGGTGAGCTTATCACGAATCCTAATTTGATCCAAAACTCTGGTTATTAATCTGAAAAATTTCAATCATGAAAAAAATATTTTATTATTTATCTCTTTTTGCGATCATATTTACGGCGAATTCATGCTTTAAAATAGATGATGTCGCAGCTCCTGATAAAGTCCTTACCGGAAATGTTATTGATTCGACCACCGGTAAACCTATTCAAACCGAACAAGGAAATGGCATCAGAATAAAGTTGGATGAGTTAAGTTGGAGTGCCAATCCAATTCCAACTTATTTTGGGGTAAAACAGGATGGAACTTTTAGTGACACCAAAATATTTGCAGGCAGGTATAGAATTACTCCTGTTGATGGTCCTTTTGTTCCACTTATTCAACTTAGCAGTACTGGTGATACCATTAGCAACAGAAGCAAAATTCTGAATATTAATGCTTCGACAAAAGTCAATTTTACAGTTGAACCATTTTTGAAAGTTGAATGGGTAAGCGATCCGGTTGTAAACCCGGATAGTACTGTTACGGTTCAAATTAAGTTCACAAGGGGGACAACCAATCCTGCTTATCAATTTAATGTAACCGATGCATATCTTTTTGTTTCTGAAAATACGTATGTTGGGAATAATAATTACGACGGAAGGTATTCCGTACAGGTTTCTTACAGCGGAACAGCAGGAAATGCGCAACTCGGTCAACCGATAACTATCAAATCCAAGAAGATGCCCGGAAACAGAACTTACTATATCAGGGTGGGTGCTAGGACTGCAGATAATGTGCAGAAACGCTATAACTACACAGATATTAAACCCGTGTCAATAAATTTAGCAAAATAATAAAGGGAATCTAAGCTGTCCGGTATCACAGAAAGAAGTCGGATCGAAAAAACAGCATATTGAATTAACTGATTTATATTTTGTAAAAAACGAATACGATCAGTAGTATGTGTTTTACCGGACAGCTATTTCTTATCTATGGTTATTTTGTTCTTTAATTTATCAAATGGAATATGCTATTAAACTACCCCCTCAATAAGATAATGGAAGAATTAAGATAAATGCTGAGTAATAAGATAGTATTTCTTGAAACCACTAAACCCACTCATAACTCTATTGAAAGCTTATTTATAATTTTTGCAATTGATGTTATTGAATCTAGAATTGCTTGCGGATAGACAATATCGAATTTTAATTTCCCCCGACTAAAGTCAAAACACACGAAACGAGCATGTTTGGAAACACAACACCGATGAAGATCATCCATGCGAGTTCCATAAGACCGATTTACCCAAATTATTTACATTTACTTATGAAACGAGCATGATTGAAAATCACAAACAAGGATGAAAATCTTTCATGCGAGTTCCATACGACCTATTTAATCAAATTATTTACGGATGAAATACTTTAATTTTTTAACGATCAACATATTGTTCTTCACTTTAATAACAATAGGATTATCTGCACAATCAAATTTCAAGATAGAAGAAAATTTTGAAAAATTGTACCCCAAATGCGAGAAGATAGGCAATGGGATTTGTAAGATAGATAAAGGAATCTTAATAACCCGAAATGCTTATGCCTGTTATGGTGAACAAAACTGGTCCAATTATGAAATTAAGTTTTCTGCACGAACACCTGCCACTGAAAAGCAGGTCGAAATATGGGCAGGTTTTAGAGCAGCAAACAGGGATGACCGTTACGTTATAGCGTTAAAAGGGGGGATACAGAACGATTTATATCTGGACCGATTAGGATATATGGGAACAGATGATTTTCTGGCATTACGCCATCTAGATTTTAAACTCCTGCCCGGTAAATTTTATAATTTCAGGATCCAGGTAAATGGAAGCCGCATTCGGATCTTTTTGAATCATGAAAATTTACCCAGGATTGATATCGTAGATAAGTATTCAGCAATAGCTCCAACCGGAAAAATAACTTTAGGTGGATGCTGGATCGAAAACGATTTCAAAGACTTATCCATAAACTCACTTGGTGAAAACGCACTTTCTAACGTAGCCCAAGAGGAATATGCTCCGGTTACCGTAAATAAAGAAAAGAGACGTCAGGATGAACGTGCAGCCTATCAACCGTTTAAAATTGGAAACATCGCTAATGGAAGAACCGATATATCATTGAATAGTAAATGGTTATTTGCCCCGGGTTATGAAATAAAGAATGATAAAGATGCTTATTTGCCCACCGAAAACGATAGCAAATGGCATGTTTTAAGTGTTCCCAATTTTTGGAATCCAGACAAAATCTGGTTATTTGGTGAGCGTTATGGCACTGCAACAAAGGGCACCTCTGATAGTTACAATCAAAAAGAAATTGAACGATGCACAAACTATACATTTGATTACAAAAAGACAAGTATCGGATGGTATCGCCAGTGGATTGAACTGCCCAAGACCCTTGAAGGTAAACATGTCGATTTATGTTTCGATGCGGTCTCAAAAATAGCGCAGGTATGGATAAACGGACAAGAAGCCGGCGGCAACATCGGAATGTTTGGTGCATTTAAAATAGATGCCACCGGCTTATTAAAGCCAGGAAAGAACCTGGTAGCAGTAAAGGTATACCGGGACTATGTTAATGAAATTGAGAATGCTGATAAAATTGTGGGTGTCGCTTTCTCTGAAGAAGTGACCCAGAAGATGTTAAAAGATTTACCGCATGGCTTTTATGGCGATGATCCTGCAGGGATCTGGCAACCGGTTTCGTTAGTGATCACTAATCCCCTTAAAATTGAGAATGTTTTGATTAAGCCCGGCTTGACTGGGGCTGCTTTTAATGTCACGATAAAGAATTATTCCAATCTGGTACAAGATTTTTCACTCATTACGGATATCGTTCCGTCTTCGTCCAAAATCCCTTTATATAAAGAGACCTCTTTAAAAAGTATCCGGTTAAATCCTGGAGAACAAAGAGAATTAGCCTTCCAGATTAATGGATTGAAACCTAAACTCTGGTCACCGGCAACTCCTAATCTGTATAATTTTAATTTTATTCTCCAAGCAAAGGATGGTAATAATGAGCTGGATAGAAAAGTAATTTGCTCGGGGTTCAAGACCTTTGAAGTAAAAGGGGATTACTTTTATTTAAATGGAAAGCCTTACTGGTTAAGAGGTGCCAACCAAACAGCAATGCCGTTAGAACCGAATGACTCAGCACTGGCTGATCGTTTTTGTAAGTTGATGCACGATGGTAATATAGCCGTTACGCGAACCCACACTGCTCCTTATTCTGAAGTATGGATGAAAGCTTCAGATAAAAATGGAGTTGGAATCAGTTTTGAAGGGACATGGCCCTGGTTGATGATAGGAGACAGTCCTATCCCTGATGCAAAATTGCTGCAGATCTGGAAGGATGAATTCCTGGGACTCATTCAGAAATACCGAAATCACCCTTCTTTGATGATGTGGACCATCAATAATGAAATGAATTTTTACTATAGCGATCCTGATATTGAAAGAGCGAAGAAAAAGATGGAAATTATATCAGATGTCGTTAAGCAAATTAGAATGATAGATCCCACCCATCCCATCTGTTTTGCTTCAAATTATTCACGTAAAGAAGTTCAAAAGAGATTTGGTGAAGAGTTCATGAAAAATATTGATGATGGGGATATGGATGATATTCACAAATATCCAAACTGGTACAATGAATCGATATTCGCTGAATTTACTGGAGAATTTCAAGAAAAGTCAAAGTTTCCGGGAAGGCCTTTAATCAGCCAGGAAATGTCAACGGGTTATCCCGATGAAACAGGCCATCCTACCAGATTTTATGCTTATGTACATCAAACTCCCGCATCATTGGTCGGAAAATATGCATATGCCTATAATGATCCCAAATATTTTCTGCAAACCCAATCATTCATTACCAAAGAGTTGGCAGAGGCGTTACGAAGAAGCAATGAGCAGGCTGCCGGAATTCTTCATTTCTCATTGGCAACGTGGTTTAAAGATCTGTACCTGCCCAAAAGCATCACTCCGTTTTCTACCTACTATGGGATGAAAAAGGCTTTGGCACCAGTACTGGTTTCTGCAGAGCTCTGGGGTAGGCATTTTTATGCAGGAGAACAGCTACCGGGGAGGATTTGTATCGTCAATGACAAGGAAGATGGATGTGATCTGTCGAATACTTCTCTGGAGTGGCAATTGTTAGGACAAAACAATAAGATCATCGCATCCGGAAAAGAAGACATTCCACAGATAAAATTCGCTGAAAGAAAGTGGGTTAATTTGCAAATAGCTGTTCCCGGAAATCTGTCCCCCAAAAAGGCTTATGGCAAATTAATGCTAAAGTTCAGCGAAAAAGGCCAACCGATTTCAGAAAACGAATACGACCTTTTGTTTGCAACAAGAGAATGGGCAGGCAATAATCCCGCATTGGCAAATAAAAAAATTGCAGTTCTGGACAATTCTAAAGAGATTACGCCTGTTTTAGACTTTCTAAATATAAAGCATTCGGCATTCTCCTCTGTAAAAGAGCTGTTGGATCAAAAGGCAGATGTTTACATTATGACAGGTCTTGATTCATCAAAACTATCAACAGAAGAGGCCAATAAAATAAAATCGGTCGTAAATCAAGGTGGAAAAGTATTACTGCTGAATTCCGGCGAATTGGCTTCAACACTATATCCCAGGTATATTCGTGGGTTTATCGATGCCAACCCCGAAATTGTAATGATGGACATTCCTGAATCTCCGGTATTTAGTGATATAGAGCCTTTGGAAACGAGGTATTTCAACAACAATAAAAGTGAAATACCTACCGTATGTAGGGGGGCATATCAAATCAATCGTAATACCGGAATTGAAGGATTAGCATCATCAGTTAAAGTTCA
This sequence comes from Bacteroidota bacterium, assembly GCA_030706265.1. Taxonomy (GTDB): domain Bacteria; phylum Bacteroidota; class Bacteroidia; order Bacteroidales; family Cfx3-03; genus Cfx3-03. The sequence continues at coordinate 12,571 of JAUZOX010000031.1, forward strand.
TGGGTATTTGCAAGGAGATATTTATGCCAGAAGCAGTGCCCTGGATAAGATAAAAGGGTTCCCGATCGTGAAGATCATGGAAAACAAAGGAATTATTATTTTGTCTGAAATGGAACTGAATAAGGGCACACAAGATCCTGTTGCCGGAAGACTGCTTTCAAATTTATTGGTATCCTTAATAAAGTAAGCGATGAAACGAGTATGTTTGAAAAACACAAACACCCATGGACATTATCTATGCGATTTTCATACGACTGATTCAAAACAAATTATTTACGCATGAAATAATTAGATATAATCCAGACAACAATTACTTTAGCAAAATATAATATATCAGAGAAATCGACATTTTTAAGAATTTTATTAATATAAAACGAGCATGCTTGAAAACACAAACGCCAATAAAAATCATCTATGCGAGTTCCATGCGACCGTTTTAATACAAGTTACTTACGCATGAAAAATCTACATTCATTATTGATGTTAACAGCCGCATCGCTGTTGGTTAATACGTCAAATGCACAGCAAAAGCCACCCAATATAGTTCTGATTTTAATGGATGATATGGGGTATGGCGATATAAGTTGCACCAGCGCCATACAATATAAAACTCCGAATATCGACCAACTGGCAGCACAAGGAATTCGATTTACGAATTATGTTTCGCCCCAAGCGGTTTGCAGTGCCTCTCGTGCCGGTCTCCTTACCGGATGCTATCCTAACAGGCTTGGCATTTCAGGAGCGCTCTCTCCAAAAGCTGAAATCGGATTAAATCCCGAGGAAGAGACGATTCCGGAAATACTAAAACAGCACAACTATAAATCAGCTGCCATTGGAAAATGGCATCTGGGTCATTTACCAGAGTTTTTGCCCCTCAAACAAGGATTTGACGAATATCTGGGACTACCTTACTCAAACGACATGTGGCCTGTGTATTATGATGGCACCAGAAATATTCCACCGGCTTTTAAACAAAAATTGAATTATCCCGAGTTGCCATTGATTAAAAACAATGAAAAGATCAGGGAGATTAAAACTATTGAAGATCAGGCCGGGCTCACAACTTTGTACACTCAAACCGCCGTTGATTTTATAAACAGGAACACGAAAAACCCTTTCTTTTTATACCTTGCACATTCAATGACGCATGTTCCTTTAGCTGTTTCTGACAAATTTAAAGGTAAAAGCGGGCAGGGATTATTTGGTGATGTCATGATGGAAATCGACTGGTCGGTAGGTGAGGTTCTGAAGGCGCTCGAAAAGAACGGACTGACTAAAAACACCCTTGTTATCTTTACTTCGGACAATGGACCA
>JAUZOX010000310.1 GCA_030706265.1 Bacteroidota bacterium
AAGTTTTTGCAGGATAATGGAGGGCATAAATACATAATGATCCATCCCTTCGAGAACTTCGGGACGATTTTCTTTAAGCCATACTAATTTATTGATGGTATTGAAATGATAGGGCTGTAACCCGGTGAGTTGATAGAGACGTTGAGGATCGATGTATTTATCGATTTTATTCATTATGTCTACCGTGCGGCTACATTGCCAGGAAATGACGGGATAACAAAGCGTACCATCCTTACGCATTGCAGCACCATCAACCCCAAAAGTAGTTACTGTGACAGCTCCGATCTCAATATCTTTGAGCGAATGCATTACCTGCTGAGAACAAGAGATAAACTTTTGCCAGATCTCTTCAATATCCCAGATTAGTCCTCCTTTATACAAAGGGTCGTTAACGGTTCGGTTGGGTAAAACATGAGCTGCTAAAATCTTACCGGATTCATCAACAGCAATGGCTCTGAGATTGGTAGCCCCGCAGTCTAATACAAGAATCGCTTTTTTCATGAGTAAAATAAGTCGTATTAAATCGGTCGTGTGGAACTTGCATGATATAAATGCCTCTGGATTTGGCTTTCAAACATGCATTGTTCATTTATTTTTATTCAAATTAACCGTTTAAAAGCAACATGCTGAGCATGCTGCTTTTAAACGGTAGTGAAGTGGTTAATTTTTCAATTGACCTTAAATGAAGGATTAATATTTACCGTAGATTGGACCATAATTTTCGCATGCACGGTAATCGGCACCTTCCTTTTCAGTTCCAAAAGAATTCCATGCGCTTGGACGGAACACTTTATCTTCAGGAACATTGTGCATGCAAACAGGGATACGAAGAATTGAAGCCATTGTGATCAGGTCGGCACCGATGTGTCCATAACTTGATGCACCATGGTTAGCACCCCAATTGTTCATTACGGAATAAACATCTTTAAATGCGCCCTCTCCGGTCAGACGAGGTGCAAACCAGGTGGTTGGCCAGGTGGGATCTGTTCTCTTCGTCAAGGTGTTGTGAACGTCTTCAGGCAATTCAACGGTCCATCCTTCTGCAATCTGCAAAACGGGACCCAGTCCTTTCACGATGTTAACACGCGACATGGTGATAGGCATACCGCCCTTTGTATCGAATTGGCTTGAGAATCCGCCACCCCTGAAATATTCATAAACGGCAGAAGGCCAGGTGGTATTCTTCAGACATTCTGATACTTCATTTTCTGTGATTTCCCAGAATGGTTTAACGGCAGGTTGTCCATTGATGCTTTGACGGCCGGTGAAATCGAGTGCAGAAGCACCTGAGTTAATAAGATGGATGATTCCGTTTGCGGCACAACCGGTTAGTTCTTTACCTGTTACGCGTTTTACGGCTTCAGGACTCCAGTAAGTACGTACGTCACTGAACATCTGAGCGGTGTTGGTTAACAGATGTCCAAACAGCATGGCTACTCCGTTCAATGAGTCGTTTTCAGTTGCTACAACGAAAGCTTGTCGTATGCCATTCCAGTCGAAAGAAGAATTCAGGAAGGCTTCCATGAAGTCTCCATTGGGGAAGTGGTCTGTCCATTGACGTTGGCCCTGGAATCCGCCGGCAATAGCATTATGGCCGAGAGCTTCTTCGCCAAAACCGAGTTCTGCAAGTTTCGGGTTCCCGATCATTAAATCACGGGCAATGAGGGTCATTTTGACCACTGTTTCCCAGATTTTATCTTTTTCCGCCTGGGTACGTTTAACGGTTCCGTTTACATCTATTCCTTCAACACAGTTTGCACGTGTCCATGCATATGCTTTTTTGAACTCTGCCGGATCATAAATATTTTCATCCATACGACGAATAAATTCGCTCATATCAATATATTCATTCCGCATGCCCAGATAGGTCTGGAAGAAATGATCGTCGACGATAGAACCTGCAATACCCATGGCAACCGAACCCATCGAAAGGTATGACTTACCGCGCATGGTTGCAACTGCAATTCCAGCCTTTGCAAAACGGATCAACTTTTCTTTTACGTCTTCGGGGATAACCGTGTTACTGCCATCCTGTACGTCATGACCGTAAATTCCAAATGCGGGCAAGCCTTTTTGGGAATGACCGGCTAATACTGCTGCCAGATAAACGGCTCCCGGACGTTCTGTTCCATTGAATCCCCAAACAGCCTTGGGATAATAAGGATTGGTGTCCATTGTTTCTGATCCGTAGCACCAGCAAGGAGAAACGGTAATCGAAACACCGACACCTTCTCTTTCAAATTTATCTGCGCACATTGCAGCTTCGGCAACGCCACCAATACATGAATCGGCAACCACACATTCAACCGGAGTGCCGTCGATATAGCGAAGGTTAGCAGAAATTAATTCGGCAACACTTTTTGCCATATTCATCGTTTGGGCCTCGAGTGATTCTCTGACTCCTTTTCTACGTCCATCGATTGCGGGACGTATTCCAACTTTTGGATTTCTTCCGTAATACCTGTTCATTTTTTTGTTTTTTAGTACTGTTATGATCTGTCCTGATATTAAATTAAAAAAATTAAAGTGATCCGCGTTCTGTAAGAGTTGTGGGTACGATGAACTGCAGCTTTTGTTTATGGAGCACAAAATCGGCAGCCATTTTTCCCATTAAGGCAAAGTCTGTAGAGATAACGGTGATGCCATTTCCGACTACTTCTTTCATGGGAGTGTCATTATAGGATATGATCCCTACATCTTTTCCTAAAACAAGTGAATTTAGTGAGGTGATTTTTATGATTTTGACCAGATCCAGTTCATCGATAACAAAAAAGAGTTTGTTATTAAATGATTCAATGACTTCAAATGAATTGACCACTCGTGATTTGATATTGTAATCGTGGCAAAAGCGTTTGAACGCATCGACTGTCTCTTTGGGGTGATGTGTCTCGGTTGGAAAAATAAGTAAAAACTCCTCATAGGTCCGAATTCGCTGCAGGCCGGAGACTAAACTATTGTAAACAGCCTTATCAAAATCCTGGCATACATAAGAATACCCTTTTTTATCAAATCTCCCCCAATCGAAAATGAGCAATTTGTTGGGATCTATCTTACGAAGGGTATCCCCCAGCATCTCATGATCGAAATTCATGACCACATACATGCTGTATTGTCCGATATTGTCCAGGATGATGGACTCGAAAACCCTGGAATTGTAATGGTGAAAGAAGAGGTCTACACCATAATTTTCGGGAAGCTGAGCTCTGAAGTTATGATAAAGGGTGTCTTTAAAGGAGCTGTAAGTATCTAGAAACAACATTATTTTGTTACGGTCGGATGCAACAAAATAACCGTGCTGTGGGGCAGACTCGATAACGCCCCGTCTGACCATTTCACGATATACCTTAAATACCGTATCACGTGACACATCTCCTGATGTACTTAATTGATTTACTGACGGAAGAAGATCCCCGGGCTTAAGTTCCCCGAGTTGGATGGCGAGGTTCAAAGCATTGATCAGCTGTTGAGTTTTTGTAATACTCAATTGTTTATCTGCCTTAAACTGAAAGATGGCGTTACTTTTTTCTTGTGCCATGAGCCAACTGTGCTGTACTGTTATGTTGGCATCAAATATATGCATTAATTAAATTGATGCTTTAAAGAAAAAAATATTTTATGAAATTTTTTTTTGCCAGGAGGAATATTATTCAAGAAGGCAAGGTCTATTCACTAAAATCGAATAGTCCAAAAAAATCAGGCTGATGGTAATCCGGCTTTGGCGTGAGAATCGGGTTCCAGGTGAGGTAATGTGCAACGGGAAGGTCATCTCCGCATTTTTGAAAATTACCTTTTGCATCGTTGTTTTTGAAGCTTGACCCGGAATGATGCCAGAATGACGAGAATGGAATCATGACGGTTAATTGCCAGGGTACATTATTCCAGATATTGTTATAGGGATGGGATCCCAACGAAGAAAATCTTTTTATGCTTTGTGTGATTTCTGCAGGAGCCTTTTCCCGGTTATGCCTATCTGCTCCAAAACCCAGTAAAAGGGTGCCAATCGCATTAAATTCAAAGTTATAGTAAGGCTTATCTCCTGATGGGGCTATGAAAAGTTCAACACAAGAATCCTTGTAAACAGGTTGATTGTCCTCGGGATATGCTGCTACTGTAATCTCTTCCTCAACGAAAAATTTAATCAGCAAGCCATCTTCAATCCGCGCAAATTTAAACATGACGGTTGGCTTTTCCGGAAATTCATCCGGCCAGTTCAGACAATCCATGGCATGGGATTCATTAATCGTGTCGATCACCTGGGATGCCGATTCGATTGACGTTTCAACCGATATATTTTTGAGAAAGGGAACATGTAT
>JAUZOX010000311.1 GCA_030706265.1 Bacteroidota bacterium
ATCCTTCATATAATATGGCGTTCCATCGGTATAGCCTGTTACGGGTGCATTATAGTAGGGACCGTAAAGAAGTGGCCAGTCGCCATATTGCTCCCTGTTCAGAAATGCAAGCAACCCAACGGCATCAGAGGGTTCATTTTCGTTGATCGGGGTATCGGCATTGGCACGAATTACCAACATCAGGAAAGAGGAATAACCAATAAGGATAAACGTAAAGGCCAGGATGACCAGGTTCATTACTTTCTTTCCTCTTCTATGGGTGTATATTAGTCCGAAGGTAATCAATCCAATAATGAGGAGAAAATAAACAACCGTACCCAAATTGAAAGGAAGGTGCAAGACATTCACAAAATCAAGTTCCAACTTACCGGCGAATTCCACCGTCAGAGGAATTATGCCATACATCACCGCGACCAGTATGCATAAACTAATGAAGGCAGTGAGAAAAATTCCTTTTGCAGAAGATTTATATTTACGAAAGTAAAAGATGAAACAAAGGGCAGGAATCGTTAAAAGGTTGAGCAGATGCACCCCGATGGAAAGCCCCATCAGGTACGCAATCAACAAAAGCCACCGCCAATGATAGGGTTGTTCAGCTTCACGTTCCCAGCGTAATATAGCCCAGAAGACCAGGGCCGTGAACAACGAGGACATTGCATATACCTCACCTTCGACTGCGGAAAACCAAAACGAATCGCTAAAGGTATAGGCCAGAGCCCCTACCAGCCCACTCCCGAAAATAGAGCATACTTGAAACGACGACCATGGCTTGTCGGAAGGGAATAATTTTTGGGCAAGCATCGTTATGCTCCAAAAGAGAAACATAATGGTAAATCCGCTGCAAAGAGCCGACATGGCATTTATCATCACGGCTACTTTTGAAACGTCGTTAAATGCAAACAAAGAAAAGAAACGGCCTATCAGCTGAAAAAGCGGAGCTCCGGGGGGGTGTCCCACCTGCAACTTGAAAGCGGTAGAGATGTATTCCCCACAATCCCACCAACTGGCAGTTGGCTCAAGGGTCAAAAAATAAACGATTGTGGCAATAGCAAAAACCGTCCAGCCAAGAAAGTTATTGATTCGTTGAAACTTATGCATAAGATAAATGCCTGCTAACTTTTTTCAAATAAGTGGCGAAGTTAGGAATTTAAAAGTTTGTGATTTCATTTTTTTTACTAACTTTGCAAGCGCAAAAAGAATAATAAGATTGTCCTATGGTGTAACTGGCAACACGTCTGATTTTGGTTCAGAAGAGTTCAGGTTCGAGCCCTGATAGGACAACTTGAGTTTCTCAATTTCATTTTTTTGTTTGAGAACAAATTATTTACTATCTTTGCAAAGAAATTACTACAAGGGGACATCAGTCCCCTTGTTCTTTTAAATGCCAGCAAATAATGATAACCGAAGAACTTATCAGACGGATTACGAATGAACTGCTTGAAGGAAGCAACAAATTCATAATAAATGTCAAAGTCAGCAGCGGAAATCTTATTACAGTTGTTATCGATGGTGACGAGCCCCTTCGGATTGAAGATTGTGTTGAAGTAAGCCGCCATATCGAAGGCAATCTCGATCGCGAGGTCGAGGATTTTGAATTGCGTGTATTTTCTGCAGGTATTGATCAACCTTATGTTCAACTGCGGCAATACATCAAAAACAGAGGGCGTGAAGTTGAAGTTTCATTAAAGGACGGTTCATCGGTCAAAGGAATCTTGCTATCGGCAAATGAGCAGTATATCCAGCTTGAACCAAAAGTTGCCAAAAGAAAGAAAAAAGCAACCGGAATCCCAGCCGAAGGAACTTTAACCATCCCATTCAGCGAAATAAAACAAACCAGGGAAATTATATCCTTCAAATAAAATAAGTTAAGAGAGTAGGTTCACCATAAAGTGAAAAGCGATGGAACATATCAATTTGGTTGAAACTTTTTCAGAGTTCAAAGAATTTAAGAACATCGACCGCGAAACGATGATGCGTATCCTGGAAGACGTATTCAGGCATATGCTGATCAAGAAGTTTGGAACAGACGAAAACTTTGATATTATTGTCAATATTGACAAGGGAGACCTTGAAATATGGCGCAGGCGCATCATTGTCGCCGACGACGCAATTGAAGATGATAATTTGGAGATCGCCTATTCTGCTGCTGTAAAAATCGAGCCTGACTTTGAGATAGGTGAAGAAGTTTCAGAAGCATTCCCGTTGCTTAACTTTGGCCGCCGCGAGATTCTGGCGATCCGTCAAAATCTTCAAAGCAAGGTCCAGGAATATGAAAAGGATAATATCTACAAGAAATACAAAGAAAAAGTCGGTGAAGTAATCGCCGGTGAAGTTTATCAGGCATGGAAAAAAGAAATTCTGGTGTTGGATGATGAAGGGATTGAGCTTGTTTTGCCCAAGAGCGAGCAGATACCTGCCGATTTCTACCGCAAGGGTGACTCTATCCGTGCCGTAGTTTCAAAAGTTGAACTCCGCAATAACAGTCCGGTTATCGTTCTTTCCAGAACTTCTCCAGTCTTCCTTGAGCGTTTGCTTGAATCGGAAGTACCCGAAGTTTATGACGGATTGATTACGATCCGGAACATTGTAAGGGTTCCTGGAGAAAGAGCTAAAATTGCGGTTGAAAGTTACGATGACAGAATTGATCCGGTCGGAGCTTGCGTTGGTATGAAAGGATCGCGTATTCATGGCATTGTGCGTGAATTACGCAATGAAAATATCGACATCATCAATTACACTTCGAACCCATCGCTGTATATTCAACGTTCGCTCAGCCCGGCAAAAATAACATCCATCACGCTTGATGAGGACACCAAACGTGCAGATGTGTACATGAAACCCGATCAGGTTTCGCTTGCAATCGGCAAAGGTGGTTATAACATCAAGCTGGCAGGGAAACTGACCGGATATGAAATTGACGTATACCGCGACACGGATGTTGACAATGAAGACGTTGACCTGGATGAATTCAGCGATGAAATCGATCAATGGATCATTGATGAATTCAAAAACATCGGATGTGACACTGCAAAGAGCGTTTTAACCATTGGACTGGACGAACTCGTCAAAAGGACCGACCTCGAAGAGGAAACCATCCGCGAAGTTATCCGCATTTTGAAATCTGAATTCGATTAACGGGATGAGGTTTTCTTCCTGCATGCAGGCAAAATAACCTGAAGTTAATTAATGTATTAATCGGACAACTAGCGTTCAATGGCTAAAGGATTCTTGCAGAATCATAAATTAGTAGTACTTTTACAAAAAATTTGGGCAATTAAAAGGAATAACGATACTTTAAGTATGGAAGAGGGAAAAACGATAAGGCTTAGTGCGGCTGCACGCGAGTTTAATGTTGGAGTAACAACAATTCTTGAATATCTCACTAAGAAGGGAGTCAAGATTGATTCGAATCCAAACAGCAAGCTTTCGGCTGACGTTTATGCTTTACTTGTAAAAGAGTACCAAAAAGATAAAGCCGTTAAGCAAGAGTCGGAGAAGAAAAGTCTTGACATTTCTCATCGCCAATCTCTTTCGATTGACGAAAAGAAAATCTTCGTTCAAGAAGAAGAAGAATCGGCACGTGAGGATCTTTTGATCAAATCCAATATGGAAATTGAAGAAAAGCCCCGCGTAAAGACTCAGACACCGCTAACTGCTCCCGCCCCTGGCACAGCGACAAAACCGGTTATTACGGAAGAGGCAAAACCGATCGAACCCACTGTTCCCTCACCTGCTGCAACTAAAGTCGATATTCAAAAACCGGAACCCGAAAAGAAGCCTGTTGAACCAGCTATTCCAACTCCTGCCATTATTGAGAAACCTCAACCGGAACCAGTAAAAGCTCCAGCCGTTTCCCTCACACCGGCTGCAGAGATCGCCAAGCCAGCTGAACCTGTTCAACCACCCACCCCTGTTGCGGAAGTAAAAAAAGCACAGGAACCCGTTCCTGTTCCACCTCCCTCTCCAGTAGTAACATCCGCTCCTGTATCTCAGAATATCCCGGAGCCCGCAAAAGTTACTGAGCCAATCTCAAAACCCGTTGAAGAGAAAGCACAACCTGTTCAAAAGCAGGTTCCGGTTCAGGAAACGCCGAAACAACCTGCTGAAACTATTCAGCCGGAAAAAGAACATTTAGCTCCAAGACCTGAACAACCCACAGAAAAGGTTCAGCCAAAACAGCAGAAAGAAACACTCCAACCCGAAACGACCGAACACACCGATTCGACCATCAAGGTATTAGGGAAAATGGATCTGGATGCTATGAACTTCAAAACCAAACCTGAACGTAAATCCAGGGAAGAAAAAAAGAA
>JAUZOX010000312.1 GCA_030706265.1 Bacteroidota bacterium
CGTCTCTCAAAACGCCCGTATCGTTCATCATGTAACACGTAGTGTATTACAGTATTCACCCAATGCAATCATCCTGGTAGTTTCCAATCCACTTGATGTGATGGCTTATTGTGCCTATCTGACAGCTAAGTGTGACCGGAGGAGAATTATTGGAATGGCAGGAATGCTGGATACCGCTCGATACCGTGCTTTTATTGCGGATGCCGTAAACTGTTCCGTCAAGGATATTCAGGCCGTTACCATGGGTGGCCATGGCGACACTATGGTCCCTTTGCCTCGTTATACTACGGTCAGTGGAGTTCCCCTGAACCAGTTTCTGGATGATGACACCATTCATAAAATCTGTGAACGTACCCGTTATGGTGGTGGAGAACTTGTTAACCTGATGGGAACATCAGCCTGGGTTGCACCGGGATTTGCTACGGCCCGTATGGTGGAATCCATTGTTCTTGACCAAAGAAGAATTCTCCCTTGTAGTGTTTATCTCCAGGGCGAATACGGGATCAACGATATCTTTTTTGGTGTTCCCGTCAAACTTGGACGCAATGGAGTAGAACAAATACTCGAAATCGAATTGAATGACGAAGAACGTGCCATGGTTGATCAGTCGGCCATTAGCGTAAAAGAAACAACGGATTTATTCCGTAACATGAACTTGTTTTAATCCCTGATTTATGGAAATTGTTGTAAGTGGAATTCGACCAACCGGAAATTTGCATCTAGGTAATTACTTTGGTGCAATACGGAACTTTGTCAAGATGCAAGAGAACAACAACTGCTTTTTCTTTATCGCTGATTATCATTCCTTAACTACACATCCAACCCCGGCCGATTTGCACGGTAGTGTGAAGCGGGTTCTGGTTGACTATCTTGCAGCAGGAATCGATCCCGAGAAAGTGACCTTGTACCTGCAAAGTGATATTCCCGAGACAGCTGAACTTTATCTTTTCCTGAATATGAATGCCTACATGGGCGAACTGGAAAGATGTACTTCGTTCAAGGATAAGGCCCGTTCCCAACCTGAGAATATCAATGCCGGACTTTTGACATACCCAACCCTCATGGCAGCCGATATCATCATCCATAAAGCCACTAAGGTGCCGGTTGGCAAAGACCAGGAACAGCATCTTGAAATGACCCGTACGTTTGCAAACAGGTTCAACAGATTGTATCATGTGGATTACTTTCCCGAACCGGTTGCATACAACTTCGGAGAAGAGCTGGTCAAGATTCCCGGCCTGGATGGCAGTACCAAGATGGGAAAATCAGAAGGAGAGGGAAATGCCATTTTCTTGTCCGATACCCCCGAGGCGATCAAAAAGAAAGTGATGAAGGCAGTAACGGATGCCGGTCCGACAGAGCCGAATCAGGAAAAGCCTCAGCCGATCCTGAACCTGTTTAATTTAATGAATGTGGTTTCAAAACCTGAAACGGTTGCTCATTTTGAAGCGTTGTACAACAGCTGTCAGATTCGTTATGGTGACCTGAAAAAGCAATTGGCTCAGGATATGATTGACTTCACGGCTCCTTTCCGCGAAAGGATTGCGGAGTTGTCTGCCAACGATGCCTATTTGCGCAAAGTCGTCAACATGGGTGCTGAGAAAGCTCACGAAAGTGCAGCCAGGACTGTCAGAGACGTCAGAGAGATAATAGGATTTAAGGTCTTTTAAGAAAGGATTGCAGAATTTTTTGTATAGTGTTATGTGTTTAGTTTAATGGTAGAGACGCAAATTCTTGCGTCTCTAACTGTTTATGGCCCCGGCTATAAAAATTTTCTTTGTTCCAGCCAGCCTTTGCATCTGTCGGGCCAGGAGAGGGTTGTTCCGGTGGCTTGGTTCAGGCCGAATCCATGACCTCCCTTTTCGTAGATATGCATCTCGACAGGGATTTTCATTTTATGGATAGCCAGGTATAGGTTAATGGTGTTTTCAACTTTAACAGCTCCATCGTCCGTGGCATGAACCAGAAAAGCAGGCGGTGTGGCGGCCGTCACATTTTGCTCTCCGGAATAAAAACTCACTTTTGCCGGATCGGGATTGCTGCCGAGCAAGGCCAGTCTTGAGCCGCCATGCGTCAGGTTTTCTTCCATCGATACTACGGGATAGATCAACAGCATAAAGTCAGGCCTGCAACTGATCTGTTCAATCGGGTCAGAGGCTTGTGGATTCCCTGCATCAAAATGGGTTCCGGCGTTTACGGCCAGGTTCCCTCCTGCCGAGAAGCCCATAATGCCGATTTGGTTGGGTTTAAGACCCCATTCGGCGGCTTTTGATCTGACATACCGCATGGCTCTTTGCGCATCTGACAGCGGCGCTTTATCCTTTTCTGTGATGCCATCGGCACCCGGCAGACGATATTTGAGAACAATTCCGGTCACGCCAAAAGAGTTGAACCATTTGGCAACATCGTGTCCTTCCTTGATGGTGGCCTCGTGTGAATAGCCACCACCGGGACAGATGATGACTGCCGTCCCGTTCGCCTTTCCTTGTTCCGGACGATAAATAATGAGTGAAGCCTCACAGACATTGGAAACAGAACCGGGCGCGGATTCTTTCTCAGGCGTTATGTTACCATTTGAATAAGGGGCCTTTCCGGGCCAAAGTTTCATCGTGACGGGATTTTGAGCAAGTACCATAGCAGGAACAATGAGTAGAAGGAGGATGAGACGAAATTTTTTCATGATTTATTAAATTGAAATTATATTAAAAAGTCAAATCGAATCCGGAGTCCTTGGTTGATAATCGTGTTGTATTTTTACGTTTTTTAAAAGGTCAAAGTAAGGGCTTATGCGAATCAAAATCAACAGCCAACTGAATAAATTTTATTAAAAAGATCATATATTGCTGCCGTTGCAAATACTTTTGACTGTTATGAACCGGGCATGTTTGAAACACAAACACCGGGGAACCGAGCATACATGCGAGCTCCATACGACCTGTTTAATACAAATTATTTATGTTTGAATATAAAATCTTTAAAGTATTTTAATGATAACTGAACAAATCAATTTTGATTATCTTTATAATAATATATTTTTGAAGTAATAGTTTAAACTTAAAAACCATTCATCATGAGTATTGTACAGGAATTTAAACAGTTTGCAATGCGCGGGAATGTCGTTGATCTGGCCGTTGCTGTTATCATTGGAGCTGAATTTGGAAAAGTTGTCAATTCATTTGTCAACGACATTTTGATGCCCCCTTTAGGCGTTCTCATCGGGGGACTTGACTTTAAAGAATATAAGTTGATATTGATTCATACCGCTGAAAAGACGGTTACCTTAAACTACGGTTCATTCATTCAAAGCATCATCAACTTTACGATCATTGCTTTTGCTATTTTCATGATGATTAAGCTGATGAACACCCTTAAGAAGAAGGAAGCCGCCGCACCTCCTGCCCCGACGCAATCCGAAATTCTACTCACCGAAATCCGTGATCTTTTGAAAACTAAAAAAGATTAAGAGATCACAGATGTTTCAGGATAGAAGAAACGATGAGGGGGTAGTTATCGTCATAATGATGTCCTCCATTGAGTACGGTTATCTCAGCACCATAGCTTTTAAATAGCTTTTGGATATTATCATCGTCTTCTTCTGAACCGAAAATGCAAAGTTTCCGGGTGAAATTCACTTTTCTGATTTCATTCAGGACATCGTATCTGTTGTCTGTTCCAAGGTCCAGCATGCTGCCGATCGTGACCTCGAAGTTGGTCTTGTCATCCGGAGAAAGCATGGCAACGAGCGCGAGTCTTTTCTTTAATTCGGCAGGTAAACGGTTTGCAATAAAAGGAATTACGTCTGCCCCAAACGAATATCCGGTCAGGATAAAACGGCTCTTTTGAAAACGGGGCAGGTAATATTCCAGCACTTTGATGATGTCCTGGGCCGTAGTTTCGGGCGTCTTTGCTTCCCAGAAATACTTTTGGGTATCCAGCCCCACACAGGGTATTCCATTTTTAGAAAGCGTCTCGGAGATCGTCTGGTCGAAATCGGTCCAACCTCCATCGCCTGAGATCACGATACAAAGAGGCTTCTCCGGATTATCGGGCGCCTTGATTAAATAAAGCGGCAAATGGGCGATGGCGGCAGAACTGATGCCGGGAGTGTTTTCAACCGGAGCTGTGTTTCCAAACGACTGAAAATCCAGGATCTTTTTTACCGCTTCCTTCATTTGGGGTATCCATTTGCTTTGAACTGCAAAGCCATGGCCCACTGTGGGAAGGTTGTATATCTCCGTATTCTTCATCCCTTTGACGAAAGCGTTGACATCCTCGCTGTTGCAGATCATGTCTCTCTCGCCCTGAAACAC
>JAUZOX010000313.1 GCA_030706265.1 Bacteroidota bacterium
ACTGATATTCAAACCTTACAGATTGGAAAGGATATTTCAAAATATTATAGTCAGTATCTTTTGGATTATAGTGTTAAAATTAAAAAGTTAATAGACCAAGGGGCTCAGAACGTTCCGTCATTAACAAACTATGGGGCATGTAGTTATGAGGTGTTTAAATATTATCCAAAAGGGAAATACACAGTTACAGATTTTGGTACAAGGCAGATACGTGCAAATGTTCATGAAGAATTAATACCTGTAATACCTTGGGTGATTGAAAACGAATTTGATACTGTGCTATCTTATCGTTGTCAAAAAGCAGTGGCCAAATTTAGGGGGAGAACTTATGAAGCTTGGTTTACAACAGATATACCCATTGGCAATGGACCTTGGAAATTGGGTGGTTTACCAGGCCTTATCCTGAAAGTATCAGATAGCCAGCATTATTTTAATTTTGAATGTATTGGACTGGAAATACTAAAAATAAAGGAACCAATCAAATTTTATCTGCTTAAGTATACACAGATACAGCCAAAAGATTTAAATAATTTATATAGCCGTTATTACAGCGATCCAGTAGGTTTCGCCAAAAGTATGGGAGGCTTAGAAGTATTCATGGTTGATGGAAAGGAAGCGACAAATGTTAAATTACCTTATAATCCCATTGAAATTAAATAAAAAAGATTATACACCTATTCATAACATATTAATTATTAAAACTTCATATTAACTTTAAGCTGCTTTTAGTGCAGCAATCACTTCATTTAGGGATTGCTGAAACTCTCAGCAAATCCTAAATCTGTCGAATGGAGCTCGCAAGTATGTTCGGTTCATCGTTGTTTGTGTTTTCAAACATGCTCGGTTCATCCTAAAAATGGATTTCTGAATCCATAAACACGGTTAACAGCAAAAAGATTTTTAAAGAGGAAATATAATTTATTTTTGTTAATTTCGATTAAAGTTCTTATCTTCATACCATTAAATCAATTTATTACAAATTGCTTTACAAATTTTGTCTGATTTTCCAGGGGCTATAGCATTTAATCAAATTATTTACGGGTTTAACTTTTAAAGATTAGGGTCTATGAAAACTTTTAAAACAATTCTATTAATGCCATTGTTTTTCCTGCTTTTAGGTTCACAGTGCAATAAAGATTTAAAAACAACACTACCTCCTGTGACACAAGGCGGTTCAGAAACTTTTGGATGTTTTGTTGATGGACAGCTTTTCAGAAACGGTCCTTCTAGTTTTTGTATCACGTCCTTAGTTGCAGAATTAGATAGTAACAAGACCTTTATTATTAATACCAGAAACGGAATTGGAGATAAGCTGAAATTTGTTGGATTTAAAATAACTAATTGGGCGGGAGTTGCGAAATATAATTTATGCGGTAATAATAGAGGAGAATATTCCGAATTAAATGGAAATAATTTCTGCAAATTCCTGACAGATTCACTTGATCAGACCGGTATTGTCAATATAACCTATTTCGATTCCATTCGGGAAATTGTGTCAGGCACTTTTACATTTAAGGCAAAACTATATCAGTCAGCCTTAGGCACTTGTGACAGTACACGCATAATTGATGTAACCGAAGGCAGGTTTGATTTATATTATTCAAAATACCGCTAGAGAAAAGATGTAGGTATCCATCCGAGCAACTCAACTCGCAGGGAAATAATTGAATATTTGGTCTGGTGATCCAAAACAAACTGTGCCGACCGATACCAGAGTCCAATCAATGTACTGACAGTTGAACTTTGCCCATTATTCCCGTTAGGGCTGAATTATGTTTCAGGTTCAGATTTAGGCGATAGCATATTTGATTCAAGTTTAGGCGATAGCCGTAACCTGGATCAAATATGCGATTAAGGACTTCTATGAGGATTGGGGATTAAACAAATTCTTCCATTCCGGGTTTCGGTTTCGACAGTCAAGCCCGCAACGACAGTATGGATTTAACCTCATTTGGTCATGGTATGGCTGACTTATCGAACTATCCTTTCTTTTTCCGGTTCGTATTGGCACTTCACTCAAACCTGAGCTAAAAATTCTTAAAATCCTTCGCCATTCCGGCTTAAAGTCATTAAATAATGATTTCAGGTTCAGCAACGAATCTCATGGCCAAAGCCGTATGTTAGCCGTATCTATGCCGTATCTATGCCGTATTTTTGCCGTATGATTATATACGGCATCGATACGGTAAAGATACGGTAAACCATCGGCCTGTTTTTGGCATAAATGATAACATTCAAAGAATATTGTTATTGATTTATGATTTGAATCCGGTTTTCTTTGACATAACCGGGACAATGAAAAACTTCTTTTATTGAATCTGACGGTAACGCACTTATTTACAGGAGTTGAACGTATTCCTGTAGGGATGGCCCTCGTGGCCATCCGCCTATAAAAGCGTATGATATTACCCAATACGGAAATAATTATAGGGTCCACACCACTAAGCCAACAAAGCAATAAAGATGGCTCCGGGCTATTGGTTTCAAACTATTATGCAACCATCCCCAAACGCTTACATGAAACGCTTTTAAAGTTTAGTGGTGGGGTAACTAAACATTGATCCTAAACAGTAGATTCTCTGTGATTTATACGCGGGTGGCCACGAGGGCCACCCCTACATGATGTCGTTCGCTGCATTCAATACAACCTGCTTAATCGAATTATTTTTGGATGAACCGAGCATGCTTAGAAATCACAAACAACGATGAACCGAGCATTTATGCGAGCTCTATACGACCAATTAATTAAATTATGACCGTATAAAAATTATCATTGTGAGTTCCATCCAACCAATTTAATAAAATTATGTTCGGATGAAAAGGCTCTTTTTGAACCTGACGGCAACGCACTTATTTACAGGAGTTGAACATAGTCCTGTAGGGATGTCGTTCGCTGCATTCAATACGAGCTGGTTAATCAAATTATTTTCGGATGAACAAGTAATAACCTGAATAACTTTCTATTTCATTAACCCCTTTGCATATTTTTCGCGGATCGCTTTCAGCATATCCGTCGTCATCGAAGCCAGATCCCATTCGGGTTTCCAGTCCCACTCACAACGGGCGCAGCTATCGTCCATGCTGTTGGGCCACGAATCGGCAATGCCTTGTTTGCCGGCATCGATTTGATATTCCAGCTTAAACCCGGGGATGTGCTTTTTGATTTCGGCTGCAATCATCTCAGGGTCAATGCTCATGGCGGTAATATTGAAAGAATTCCGGTGCTTTAACCTTGAGGGGTCTGCTTCCATGATCCGGATCGAAGCATTGAGAGCATCGGGCATGTACATCATGTCCAGAAAAGTTCCCGCCTTAAGGAAGCTGGCGTAGTGGCCCGATTTCACGGCTTCGTAATAAATATCGACTGCATAATCGGTAGTGCCACCCCCAGGGAGCGTCACATTGGAAATAATGCCCGGGAAACGGACACTCCGTGTATCCACGCCAAAACGCTTATGATAATAATCGCTCAGCAGTTCGCCCGTGACTTTGGTCACCCCATACATCGTCCCGGGACGCTGAAGGGTGTCCTGGGGCGTATTGTCGAGCGGGGTGCCCGGGCCAAAAGAACCAATTGAGCTTGGGGTGAAGAGGGCGCAATCGAACTCGCGTGCCACCTCCAGGCAATTAAAAATCCCATTCACACCTACGTTCCAGGCCAACTGCGGTTTGGTCTCTGCAACTACGGACAAAATCGCCGCCATATTGTATATGGAATCGACTTTGTATTTTTTTACGACTTCGGCGATAGATTTCGGATCCGTGACATCCAGCTTTTCGAACGGCCCATCCTCGATTGAGGAATCGCCTTTTTTCACACACAGATCTGAAGCAATAACATTGGAATTTCCGTAACGACGACGCAATTCGGGAGTCAACTCTGAACCAATCTGTCCGAATGACCCTATTACAAGAATTTTCTTCATAAAATGTTGAAATAAAATATGTTTAACATATCTATATCGATTCAAAAATCAACGGCAAAAATAAAGATTTTATTTTTGCATCAAAACATTATTAAAAATATAAGAATGAAACGGGCATGTTCTAAACACAAACACCGATGAACGCTTTCGTGCGGGTTCCATACGACCGATTTAATAAAATTGCTATCGTATGAAACGAGCATGTTCCAAACACAAACTTCTTTGGGCCGGGTTTTCATGCGAGTTCCATACGACCGATTTAATAAAATTGTTATCGTATGAATTCTTAAAATACGCCGGGTGATTTTTTTTAAAAAACCTATCTTTGCAATTATTTAGTATTTAAACCCAAAATATCTATAGCAATGTATACCAGCTTCAAG
>JAUZOX010000314.1 GCA_030706265.1 Bacteroidota bacterium
GTTTAATACGAGCCGGATCAACTCTTTTGCATCCAATTACAGCAGCATTGTCCCATCCGATCTTATATCGCACCTCAGCTTTTCATCACTTAAGAAGAGTGTTCCGGTTTATGTGCTCTCCCATTCCAGAATTGATGTCAATAAAAAACAGATTCAGCCGGAAATTAATAAAGAAGGCCCACAATCACCGGATATAAATTCTACCCCGGTCCCCGCGCCGGAAAATCCAGCGGTTACTTCCCCTGAATCGACTCCGACATCTAACGCAGGCCAGCCTGCCGTTCAGCATCATTATTTAATCATTGGCGGTGCCTTCAAAGTAAAGGAGAATGCGGAAAAGTTCATAGCGCAACTTAAAGCCAAAAATCTTAATGCTACAATTGCCGGACAAAACAAAAAAGGACTCTACATGGTCAGTGTGGCTTCGTATGACGATGCCGGCCAGGCCAATTTAAGCCTGAAAGAGTTATCGGGGAAAGGCATTGAATCAGCATGGATTTTAAATAACCAAAAGCTCTAAATCATACGAAAATAATTTTAATAAATAGGTCGTATGGAACTCGCACATCAAAATTTCATCGTTGTTTATGTTTTCAAAACATGCTCGTTTCATACAAATTCCTTCAATAAATAAATCACTTTGGGTAAGAACAAACTAGAACGCTTTGCTGAAAACGAGACGTTTGAGCATTTCTTCCAACCGTCTTTTGATGACCTGATGCAGGGATTCCCCTTAAAAGGAAAATGGAACCCTGATTTCTTCGGTAACGATAATCCCATTGTTTTAGAGCTTGGTTGCGGCAAAGGAGAATACACCGTGAATCTTGCTTCAAAATATCCGGATGTCAATTTTATCGGCCTGGATAAAAAAGGAGCGCGACTTTGGCGTGGAGGCAAGACCAGCAAAGAAAACAAGATGCGCAACGTTGCTTTTATCCGCACCCGCATTGAACAAATAGAACATCTGTTTGGCCCCGCAGAGGTATCTGCAATCTGGATTACCTTTCCCGAACCGCAACCCAGAAATTCAAAGGCAAAAAAGCGTTTTACGTCTCCACAATACATTGAACGGTTCAGGAAAATCATCAAGCCTGATGGGATTATTCATCTTAAGACGGACAGCGACCTGTTTTTCGAGTATACCCTGGAAGTCATTAAGGAAAATGGATACAAGCTGCTCTATTCAAATCCCGATTTGTATGAGTATCCTGATGATCCCCGAATCAAAGACGTCATAGCGGTCCAGACATTCTATGAAAAGATGTGGCTGGCAGAAGGATGTAAAATCAAATATTTGGAATACAAAATATAACCGAAGCTGTCCCAAAAGGTCGTGCCAATCTGGTAAACCTTAACGCAGTATCGCAAAAGTAATCCCAATGCATTCGCAAATGTTGGGTTGGCCTTTGCTGCTATATTACAGATAACCAATGGCAAAACAATCATTCGTATTGTATTTAAGGCCTGGCGTTGAGAACTCCTGAAACGGAATAAATATTTATACTTCCTCTATAAATCCTTTTGCTGTTAACCCTATTATTTACAAGATGTAAATCAGGCGATTACAGGAAGACTATTATCCTTTTATTCTCCTATGATTCAGGTTAATCGGGTATTATCCAGGTATTTTCAGGGTGTTTTCTTCCTGTTATATTCCATCCATAAGAACGAAACAGATACCAAACTGCCAGGGAATAGCGGGGAAGGAAGCACCCTGAATTTACCCTGAATTTAAGGAAATGACTACTTTTAAAGGAGAATAAAAGACCGGATTTAGAGGAATTAACGGTAAACCTGTAAACCCTTTTTAGGATGAGACAGATACAGCTCCCCCAACTTTTCATGCTGATACCTGAAAAATCATAAATATAAACCAATGGAATGGTTTGGAGTTGAGGCAGCCAGGGGAGCTGCCTCAAAAGCATTTTACGTCTCAGGGAATGGCATATTTTGAAATGGATACGAATAAAAGAAAGTGTATCGGACTTTTTGAGACCGACTCTTACATTCATTCTTTCGCCCCTCTAACAACATATGTTGTTGTAAAAGTGCTGCTTTCAATTTATTGAGCAGTTGCTTTCCAGATTCTGATGCAATTCTCTGAGGCTTAGAAATGCTTTTGAGAGAGTCTCTGCTGTTTATATTGAATTATCCGATCAGTTCAAAATCAATTTCTCTGGGATTAACACACAGTACGGGGATCTGAGTCGTATTGAAGATCACTTCTTCATCATAGCTGGCCAGCATGAATTGTGGAACAACCTTGTTATCCGGATGGGTCATGATCATGATCAGATCGGTATTTTTCGATGTGGCGTAATCGATGGTATACTTTGAGAAATGAGAGTGTTTTTCAGCTTCTTCGAAGGTATATTTAACGCCATTCTTGGCAAAAATCCTTGCTATTTCATGAGCCGATTCATAAATCAGATCACCAGCATCTCCAATTACCAGGATATGCATGGTCGCATTAAATTCTCTGGAGACATAAATGGCCCATGCTGCTTTTTCGGGTGTACATACATCGCTGGTTATTGGCAGAAGGATATCCTTATAGCCTTTATCAATCGGCCGTTTTTGAACCACAACAACGGGAATGGTCGAACTTGTAACCACTTTAAGCGCAAAGCTACCCGTAAAGTGCTGCATGCCGGTTTTCCCATGTGTGCCAAGGTAAATCAGGTTGGCACCGATTTCATTTGCCACGTCACTGATTGCTGTAAAGATGCTTCCCTCCTTTGAAATATACTCTACCGTGACGCCACTCTTACCTTGTAAATCCTCGGCCATTTCTTTGAGCTGTTGGTCGATAGATTCATCGGGTAATTTCTCTTCTTTGAGGTAAGCTTTGGTTTCCGCATTCACAACATGAAGCAGGACTACTTTAAAATTCAGCAGTTTAGCAGTATCAACTGCCTGGTGTGCTGCATTTGCACAAACTTCCGAGAAATCTGTCGGAACAAGAACGATGTTTTTAAAATTTGCGACCATGATTGAAAATTGGGTTAGGTTATAATTCAGTTTTAATATTATAAGGAACAAGGATCTTACAAATATAGCAATTTGTAAATGAGATTACATTATTTTAATATTACTTTTTTCATACGTACATAATTTGTATTAAATAGGTCGTATGGAACTCGCATGTAAGATTTTCATCGTTGTTTGTGATTCTCAATCATGCTCGTTTCATACGTACATAATTTGTATTAAATCGGTCGTATGGAACTCGCACGTAAGATTTTCATCGTTGCTTGTAATTCTCAATCATGCTCGTTTCATACGTACATAATTTGTATTAAACTAGGTCGTATCGAACGAGCATGTAAGATTTTCATTCTTGTTTGTGTTTAGAAGACATGCTCGTTTCACATTGTATATCGGATTGAACGACCATAGATATCAACATCCAAATTCAGCTTTTGTTAAAGCTGGGCTCCACTTTCGCGTGTATTTCCGATTCCGCCAAAACTCAAAAGCCTGGTTTCCAACACATTTATTCAGCCTTTAATATTCAAAAAAGGATCTTATGGTTACTCGCCCATCGATTAAGCCATCAAGTCCCCCTGCTTTTTACTACCCCTGTACAATTCGTACTTGTTTAACCTACATTCCAGCTGCCCGTTGAATAATTTAATTTTCCGGGAGGGCTTGAGACCGATGAACTTTAAGGCATCCAGATTAGCACTGATGATCCATGCATCACATCCATTATAATAATGTTTGAGACGAGTCCCGATTTCCTTATAAAACGCAATGATATCGTCACTTTGCAAACGCTCACCATACGGCGGATTCAGGACTACAACACCCGGTTCACCCTCCGGAGTCGATGAAAGGAAGTCATTTTTTTTAAAAGAGATTTGTCCCTCCACCCCTGCCCGGCGGGCATTCTGAACCGATATCTCAACCGCTTTCCTGTCCATGTCGCTGCCAAATATCCTGCCTTCGAAGGCTCTGACCTGCTCTTCCGCTTCTTTCTGAACCTGCTCCCAGAGTCCGGGATCAAAATCATTCCACTTTTCAAAAGAAAAATGCCTGAACCTGGAAAAGGGAATATTCCGGGCTATCAATGCCGCTTCGATGGAAAAGGTCCCCGAGCCGCACATGGGATCGTAGAAGTCACTCTTCTGGTCCCATCCCGACAACAGGATAATACCGGCAGCCAGTACCTCGCTGATGGGCGCCAAGGTCCGTTCATGGCGGTAACCGCGTTTTGAGAGCGGCATTCCGGAACTATCCAGTGCAACGGAACAGGTGACGTCTGAAACATGAACATTGATCCGCAGGTCGGGATCTTCGATA
>JAUZOX010000315.1 GCA_030706265.1 Bacteroidota bacterium
ACTCTTGTTAATCATCCTGAGCAAAGACCTTAACTCGTATTGAAGACTGACATCCATAGCCGATAAAGGTTCATCGAGCAATAAAACCGATGGCTTCAATGCCAGGGTACGTGCCAGCGCAACTCTTTGTTGTTCACCTCCAGAAAGGGTATCCGGTTTGCGTTCCAGCAAATGGGCAATCTCCAACTCATGAGAGAGCTCCTCAACCCGTTGATTTATTGATTCCTTAGTGCGTTTATCTCTCTTAAGCGGATAGGCAATATTGTCAAAGACATTAAGATGCGGGAACAGGGCCAGATCCTGAAATACTAATCCGAAGGGCCGCTTCCAGGCCGGTGCGAACGTAAAATCCTTTCCATCAAAGAGAATCTGTCCGTTATCGGCATAGGTCAAGCCGGCTATCAGCTCAAGCAACACTGATTTTCCCGCACCCGAAGGACCCAGCAGTACAAAATATTCCCCCTGTTCAACCGAAAAGCTGATGTGATCCAGGTCGAAGTTGCCGGTCTGATAACAGATATTTCTTATTTCAAGCATCTTGTTTCTTTTTGTTTTTGCGGTTTAAGAGTGGCTCGTTTTTTGAGAGTAGCCTGAGCAAAATAAAGAATATCAGCGATATCATAATCACAAGGACCGCAATGGGACGTGCATATTTTAAGCCATATGCCCCAAACCATTCCCATAACATGACCGAGGATGTCATGGGGTGATAGGCAATGATGACGACGGCTCCAAACTCACTCATTCCCCTGGCAAACATCATGATGAGTCCCGAAAGGATGCTGCGCCATGCCAGCGGGAGGGAGATGGTGAAAAAGACTCTTGAGGGAGTGGCTCCCAGATTTAAAGCAGCCTGTTCGAGCCTGATGGGGACAGATGCAAATCCATCCCTTGCGGCATTCAATAAAAACGGGAGGCTTACAAAAGCCATTGCCATTGCAATGCCGGCAGGTTGGCCGATAAAATCAATTCCCAGTTTAGCCATCCCTCGTCCAAAGAATGAATCGTTGGAAAGGAATCCCAATAAGGCAATACCTGCAGCCGAATGCGGGATGACAACCGGAAGGTCGACGAGTCCGATTACAAATTTTCGGAACGGAAACTGTTTGCGGGCGAGCAAATAGGCCAGGGGAATGCCCGGAATGGCCAAAAGAAAAGTCCCCAGCATACTGGTTCCCAGTGTCAATGCGATGCTCTCCCTGACATCCCGGTTTTGAGAAACCTGGTATAACTCAGGCCATGTCGATTTTATCATGAGCCCCAGCAGAGGCGCTATGATAAACAAAAGCGCTAATCCCCCTAAAAGAGAAGAGAATAGATAAAAGGAACTCGTTCGCCTCAAAACTTTTGAATGATTTTATACAAAGATAAAAAAGGGTTGGATATAGACACGATATTTAGTTATTTTGATTTTTAAAAAAGCTCCTGTTGAATGAGGCAATACAAAAATTTAACATACAATTAGTTATGGAGATAAAGGAAGCGCAAGAAAAGGTTGATGAATGGATAAAAACAGTGGGTGTACGCTATTTCAACGAGCTGACCAATATGGCTCTTTTAACCGAGGAGGTTGGAGAGCTGGCAAGGATTATCGCGAGGAAATATGGGGAACAGAGTTTCAAGGAAAGCGATAAAAAGTTTGATATGGCCGATGAGATGGCGGATGTGTTGTTTGTACTGATCTGTCTGGCAAATCAAACCGGCGTTGATCTGACCGCTGCGTTTGAAAGAAATCTTGAAAAGAAGTCACGGCGTGACAGCTCCCGCCACCTCGACAATCCAAAGCTTTTTTGAAACAGGAGTGGCCGCTTCAGAAGAGGGAATATGTAATGAAATTAACTCCCCGGCTCCTTTAATTCGGTTTCGAATAGTGACTTAAGTTGGGGCTTGATTTCTGAAGCAAGAGACTTCCGGTTTTTAATGGCTGTGCTTAACAGCAGGGCATAGTGAACAGGGATAGGTTTGTCTTCGGGTAGAGTTGCAAGGTATTTCTTGATATACATTTGGGCAATCACATAATCGTGCCATAGGCCAAGCTTGACTTCCGTCGCTTGTAACTGGGTCCGTTCAACCGGAATGACCTGCGTGACGTTTTCATGCCCTTTCCAGATTTTTAACAGATATGCGATTTGTTTTAATTTGGTCCTGATGGCGTGCAGTTGGGTTGAATTGAGCTTCTCCCGGGTCATTTGCTGTACCAGTACGAACTTGTCGAAGATGATCTGTTTGCCGCGGAGTGAGAGGTCATCCGAAGGATAGCTGCTGAGCGTATCGGAAATAAGGTTGCGGATTGACGAAAAGTCTTTT
This sequence comes from Bacteroidota bacterium, assembly GCA_030706265.1. Lineage (GTDB taxonomy): Bacteria > Bacteroidota > Bacteroidia > Bacteroidales > Cfx3-03 > Cfx3-03. The sequence continues at coordinate 2,308 of JAUZOX010000315.1, forward strand.
TCAGGTTCATAACCATGCATCTTTTTCTCAAATGCCTTGATCGCTTTTTTCTCGTTTTTATTTAGAAAATGGATGTATTCAATGAAAGAAGCTTCCAATTCCGTTTCAAGATGAAGCGCCAGTTTCTTTTGAATTTGGATGTCACGAATGCGTCCGGCAAGTTTAAATAACTTGCGAAACCTGGATAGCAAAACTTTAGTACTGATGATATCGGGTTCAAGCGCTTCAAAGAAAAGAAAAAGTGCACGCAACCTTTTCATACAAAGGCGCATTTCATGAACTGAGTTGATGGTATAATACTTTCTACTCTCGTTATAATATTCGGTAAAGAGTTGTTGCTGCTTTTCGAAATAATTGATCAGCTTCTCAGTCATTGCATTTAGCGTTATTATTGCATTTCTTTTATAAAGATAGTGAAAGATTCATGCAAATCTATAAATTTGATTTGATTTTTGATTGGGAATCTTTAGCCGGATTGAACGATTGTTTTATTGGACTGTTAAGGATGGAAAAAACTGTAATTGCGATTCTTTGTGCCTGTCTCGTCATAATCGGACTGCCCTTCAATCTGGCAGCTCAAAATTATTTGCTCAATGGCATGGTTGTCGATCAGGTGAAGAATACATACCTTCCTTTTGCAAAGATCGACGTCAATGACCATAAGCTACAAACCATTACGGATTTCAACGGATTATTTACGATTCGTTCTGATGAACCAATACGGCATCTTTTAGTAACCAATGCCGGATACCAACCCTTGCTGCTTGATGTTACAGGTTCTGTCAGCCCACTCGTCATAAGGTTGACACCCCTGACGCTTAAATCCGATTCTTTGTTTGGGGGACGGTCTGACATCTATCACTTTATCGACAGTCTTCGTCAGGTAGATCAGGTTGAAAGAATGAAGCAGCAACAGGAGTCAATGCTCTCGGGCCAGATCGGTTTGGGTTGGTTTACAATGAATTTGAACAAGGTTAAAAGGTATAATCAATTTGAAGGCGTCTACCTTGGGTTGGGCGGCTATACGAATGAAAAGCTATTGCGTTTTGGATCCTTGGGCGGCTTTGTCGGTTATGGATTTAAAGACCGAAAGACCAAATATGGCTTTGATGTTTCGGCCTGGCCCCTGCAAAATCATCATCTCACTCTCACTGCCGGCTACAGTTATGATACCCGGGAGAGTGGCGAAACCAAATTTTTTGATGAGGATATGGGAACCATTGAACCCTCCTCTTTCCGCTTTTTCTACATCGGGAAGATGGATTATGAACGGAAGACAAGCTTTTCAGTTGTTTACAAACGCGACTTTGCCGATTTTTATCTTGCCTTGCAAAGGCGCGTGATCAATCCGGGATATGATATCAGTAACGGAGCCAAGGTCCTCTTGCCCCTGGAGTATAATGTCTCCGGTATTACTTTGGGCTTTCGTTTGGATCCCGGGAAAATTGGAGTGGCCACTGGCAGTCAAAACATGGAAAATATCAATTTACCGGTATTCTGGTTTCAGCTTTCAAGAGGCGTTCCCGGCCTGTTTAAAGGAGAATACAATTATAGTCGTTACCAGGGAAAAATAATGTACAGTCAGGATTTCAGCCGGCTTGGCCGAAGTTCATTGCAAGTGGTCTGGAACCAGCTCGCGGGGACGGCACCCTACTTTGAATATTTCAATGGTGGGGGGACGTTTGGTAACTTCGGGCTCTTTGCCCCGGGTAGTTTTGTGACGATGCATCCCAATGAGTTTATAAGCGATAAAAGTATCGGACTGTTCTTCTCCCATCATTTCGGAAACCTCTTTCCCCATACCCTGTTATTTAACCCCAGCCCCGAACTTGTTTTTAACTATGGCTGGAGTAAACTGCAAACAGATCCTCTCCTTTATTTTCTGCCGGTAATGGATATGCACAATGGCTTTGCAGAAGCAGGCGTTCAGCTTAATAACCTGCTCGATTTAAACGTGTACGGAGTGGGGTTGGGC
>JAUZOX010000316.1 GCA_030706265.1 Bacteroidota bacterium
AACAGAAAACACCATCATTCTTGCCCCACTTCACGGGTATACCGAATGTGCATTCAGAAATGCACTTGCAGGCTGTTTTTATGGTTATGATGAGGCGATAGCTCCTTTTATATCGCTCTCTCCGGCAGAACACGTCAACCCCAGAAGGCTTCATGATTTGGTGCCCTCCCGGAATTCAAGGCTTACGGTCGTCCCTCAAATCTTAGGTAATGAACCCCAGCAGTTTATTGCGATGGCAAATGCCCTTGCAGATTTGGGTTATGACCGGTTGAACTGGAACATGGGTTGTCCAAAGAAATCCATTGCCTCCAAACAAAGGGGGTCGGGGCTTCTGCCTCATCCGGAACTGATCGATGGCATCCTTTCCGCCGTTGTTCCGAAAATACCACAACGGCTGAGCGTAAAACTCAGACTTGGGCGAAGCCATCCCGAAGAGATCTATCCGGTCATCGGGGTATTGAACCGGTTTCCGCTTGAGACGGTTATCCTGCATCCGAGGATAGGGATCGAGAAATATGAAGTCAGAGCCGATGTCGACCGTTTCGAAGAAGTACTGCCGCTGTTCAAACATCCTGTGATATACAACGGGGATATTTTCTCTTGGGCTGACTATAATCGTATCTCCGATCGATTTCGTTCAGTGACGGCTTTTATGATCGGCAGGGGGGGGGTTGCAAATCCATTTTTGGCCGAACAGATAAAAGGACTCCCGCTTGCCTCGGCAGAAGAGCAACGCAACCGGTTCATTCATTTTATATCTGTTTTGATGGACGAGCTTAAAAAGGATTCAAAGTCACCCCATTTTCTGTTTAGCCGGATGAAAGATTACTGGGGGTTCTTTTCCTACCTCTTTTACGACAGCGAAAAGATCTACAAAGAATTGGTCCGTATCCCGGATGAAGAAACGTTTTACCAGCGGCAGGAAAAGATCCTGAACGAGGCAATATGGCGCGACCTTAACTCTTCTCAAACCGACTTCATGGGTTCAAAAGCAGACAAAAAGCAACTCGAAGGCTAGCTTTTCCAGTTGCCTTGTTCATTAACCTTCTCCGCATTCCGCTTTAACAGATGCAGGCAAGGACTTATGTCCACAATAATATCTTATTATATTTTAATGGATTGATTGAAGCTTGGTTTTAGGCTCTTTGATCACAGTTAAGACCTTGGGACCAAGCAACAGTTTAAACTGTTTTGCGTTGTCCTCAGCTCCTTCGTAAATACCATAATGAATGGGGATCGCAACTTTGGCTTTTACGTCCCTGATGGCGTCGACGGCCTCTTGCACATTTTGCATGGTATACGTCTGGCCCAGGGGCATAAATGCTAAATCGCAATGGATTGACTTCATCTCCGGAATCCGGTTTGTGTCTCCCGGATGATAGATTTTCACACTGCCAAGGGTCAGCACATAACCTACCCATTTCTTGTCTTTGGAATGGTTGTTTTTAACGGTGTTGTAAGCCGGAACCGTTTCAATGCCGATTCCTTCAAAATTGAAGTGCTGACCGGGAACAACCTCGATGCAGTTTTTATATCCCTGGCTTTTCAGTTTTTCACAACATTCTTTAGGTGCATAGATGTGGGTATTATGATTTGCAATCTTATTGATCTCTTCAACCGAAAAATGATCGAAGTGGGGATGCGTGATCAAAATCACTTCCGCCTGGTCCCGTTCCGTTATCATATAAGGATCGATATAAATAAACTTACCATTAAACGGAATCCGGACAGCTGATTGCCCGTACCAATGAATATTTTCAACTATGCTCCTCAAGGGATCACTTAATTTATCAATTTTAATCTCTTGATTAGCTGGATTTTCATTATCTGTTTTCATAATAATGTTCACGTTATTTATCAATGGGAAAACATTGCTTATTTTGGTTTTGTTCATTGCCAGATTGGGTTTCGACCCCAAGGATACATCGCGCGACTGTTCGGATTTTATATTACAGCCGGCGTGAAGGAGCGCGGAAATGTTACGGGCCTGTAGCTGCATAACAACGGCGACAACTGAGATCAATACTGTAAAAGTTTTAAACATGACGTCAGGATTAATGGGTTACGACTTCAAAGATAATATGCAGAGAGGGTAATTTGAAATAAATAGAGTAATTTTGTAAATGAAAAGAAACAGACAGATGAGGTCTTGATCTTTTTCGAAAATAATTTAAAGTCCTCTTCGCCAAAAGGGATAAAGAGGAAGATACAACAGAAAAAAATGACCAACAAAATAGAGATTATGGCGCCGGTAGGTTCTTACGAAGCCTTGATGGGTGCCATTCAGGGAGGAGCTGGGTCGGTTTATTTCGGCGTTGGGCCCATGAACATGCGTTCCCGTTCTGCCGCTAATTTTTCAATTTCAGACCTTGAAAAGATAACCGCAATCTGCAAAGAGGCCGGCATTCGTTCATATCTCACGCTGAATACCATCATTTATGATCACGAAATAGAAGAGATGCATCAGTTGGTTGATGCCGCAAAGTCAAATGGCGTAAGTGTCGTGATTGCAAGCGATCTTTCGGTTCTGGAATATGCCCGGAAGGTCGGAATGGAGGTTCATATCTCCACCCAGTGCAATATCACGAACCTGCAAGCCGTCAAATTTTATTCCCGTTATGCCGATGTAATGGTGACTGCCCGCGAGTTAAAGTTATCGCAGGTTGCAGCCATCACTAAAGCCATCAGAGAACAGCATATCACCGGGCCTTCAGGGGAATTGGTACAGATAGAAATCTTTGCCCATGGCGCCTTGTGTATGGCGGTATCCGGCAAGTGCTATCTTAGCCTGGATAACTTTAACGAATCGGCAAACCGGGGCGCTTGTTTGCAACCTTGCCGCAGGGAATATATCGTGAAAGATGCCGACCATGAGGTGGAGCTTAAGATAGACAACAAATACATCATGTCGCCCAAGGATCTGAAGACGATCGATTTTCTGGATCAGATACTCGCTGCGGGAGTGAGGGTCTTGAAGATAGAGGGGCGCGGCCGTTCGGCAGAATATGTAAAGACCGTGACCGAAACATACCGGGCTGCAGCCGATGCTTATTTTAATGGCACTTTTACCGAAGAAAACCTGGCAATTTGGAATCAGAAACTGGCTTCGGTTTACAACCGCGGATTTTGGAATGGTTATTACCTGGGACAAAAGATGGGGGAATGGAGTAAACGTTACGGATCACAGGCTACCCGTCAGAAAGTCTACATCGGGAAGATCACGAATTATTTCAACAAGATAGATGTTGCCGAAGTTAAGATAGAGACCCATACCCTCAGCGTCGGAGATGAGATCCTGATCATCGGTCCAACCACTGGTGTTTACGAAGACCGCCTGGGTGAAATCAGGTATGAACTGGAGACCGTTTCAACGGTTGAAAAGGGTCAGCTTTGTTCGATTCCGGTGAAAGGAACCGTTCGAAGAAATGATAAATTATATAAATGGATTGACTCTCCTGTTCGGAATGAAAAGATTTAACCATCATACCCACTCGTGTTTCTGTGACGGGTCTGCCGACCCTGAAGAGTATGTAAAGGAAGCCATACGGCTTGGATTCTCCACACTTGGATTTTCGAGTCATGCTCCTGTGCCTTTTAAAAACACATTCGCATTGAAAGAAGAGCGCAGACAGGAATACCGGCAAGTCATAAGGGCGTTGCAAGCAAAATATGCCGGCCAGATTGAAATCTATCTTGGCCTGGAGATTGATTTTATTCCGGGCCTTACCCGTGAATTTGAGTTTTTAAGAAACGATACCGGGTTGGACTTTGTAATTGGAGGCATTCACCTTGTCAAAAAGGAAGACGGAGATGGAGGGCTATGGTATATTGACGGTCCGAATTACCAGACTTACGACATCGGGCTGAAAGAAGTCTTCCACGACGATATCCGCCAGGGGGTCAAGGCATATTATCAAACGCTGTGTACCATGATTACCACCCAGAAACCGGATATCATCGCCCACATGGACAAAATCAAGATGCATAATGGCGGACGTTTCTTCAGGGAAGACGAACCCTGGTATATCGCTTTGGTTGACGAAGCACTTGAGGTGATTTCCCGGTCGGAATGTATCGTTGAAATAAACTCGAGGGGCATTTATAAAAAGCGGTGCCCTGATCTGTATCCTTCATTGGCGATTCTAAAAAAGCTTAATCGCATGAACGTCCCCATCACTTTCAGCAGCGATGCCCACGCACCGGGTGAATTGAATCTGGAATTGGACAGTGCCATTTCAATAGCCCTGGAAGCCGGATATCGTGAAGCTT
>JAUZOX010000317.1 GCA_030706265.1 Bacteroidota bacterium
CCATGTATGACAGATGTTTTCCACTTTTTATCAATTACAAACTAAGTCTAATTTTTGTTCGGGTTATCGCTGCACCCCGTACGTCATTGCGGGCTTGACCCGCAATCTAATAGTTTCCAATCCTTATAAATTCCATAATCGCATATTTGGTCCAAGTTACGGCTATCGCCTAAACTTGAACCAAATATGCTTACGCCTCAACTTGAGCCAAGAATGGGCCACCCTTACAGGAGCAATGAAAGCGAACGCTATTGGAGACTGATCCCATTAATTCTCATTAAATTCAAAGTGATACAATAAAATTAAAATTGTTGACTAAAAACATTAAATTTATCTGGTTTTTATTTTAGATGGCTAAGATATAAACACATATAAGTAAGTAAAATAAGAATAAAGAATGTGTGTTTTAAGCGAAAATAAGCAATTAACAAGAAGAAGTAAACAGGGTATAGGCCGTCCCGGAAAGCAACATTTGCTTTTTACATTTGTACACCTAATCTTATGTAGGCCTTATGTGGTCACCTTAACCCAAGAAGTTCGGAAATGGAAAGCATATAGTAAGGATTCTTTCCATTGCCTTGTAAGGTGCCGGAAACCGAAGGATTTACAGATAATGGTTCACCTTGTTTGCCTGATTCTTTTCCTGGCAGTGTTTTTCCCATTAGCCATCCGTGCTGCCGAACCGATGCCCAAACCAAGACTGAAACCCGGAGAGAACTTCACCATTCAGTTCCCCGAGATGCCGCCCACCTTCTATGCCCTCTTCCAAAAAAAGGAGGTGAAGGCGCAGATGACGGTTTACCTCCCCAGCAATTACGACCCGGCAAAGAAATTTCCGCTGCTGATCTTTTTCAATGGCTGGGATGGCGGCGATGGCACAACGCTCGGTTATGCTCTTGGGCTGACCCAGGGAAGGGATTTCGTCTGCGTAAGCATGCCACTCTTCAGGGCCCCGGGCTATCAGGTTCTCAAGGCGAACTCTCCGGGCGAGAACTTCATCATGACCGCCGAGGACGGCAATTATATGTGGCCTTTCTTCAAAACGATGCTTGACAAGGTCGGGGAACTGGTACCGAACATCGATACGGCGCACCGGATCCTCGGTGGCTTCTCCCAGGGCGCTCATGCCACGGCGGCACTCATCGACGGTTCAGGGGGTGAAGCGACACGGCTGTTTTCTGCCTTCCTGATCGTAGAGGGTGGCGGTAAAATGAAACACTATGAGTGGCTCAAGGACAAGGACTATATGATGGTCTCCAGCAGTGCCAAGTCGCGCCCGCGCGCTGAGCAGATCTGCGAGGCGGCAAAAGAGGGCGGGGCCAGGACCACCTTCCTTTGCGAAGACGTCGGCAAGCACGATTTCCCGGTCTCGGCATATCCGAAAGTGCGGATATGGCTGCACGAAGTGGCCATGAAGTAACAGATTATTGTTTGCCATCAATGATCGGAGCATTCGCAAACACCACAGTGTTCTTCTCACACCGATGAATAAGGTGATCACATACAAAAAACTGTCAACCCCGGATAGTGTGGATTTGCAAGCATGTACTAGCTGACGATAAAACCAAAGGCTTGCACTTGAGCTGCAAATAGTGACAATTTGTAATCCAGTTGATATTTTACCAATCCTTTTGCCTCAAAAAACAGTAAGGTGATTACTCCGCATTCTAATGTCAATGAGATTAATGAGTCAGCCACGATACTTTTCCAAATTTACTAAAAAGCACATAGTCAGGATGCGGGTTTTAAGGATCAGACAGAAAAGTTTGGTCGGAGGTGTTTAATGGGGACAACCTCAATTCTTTTAGAAACGTGACTGTCGCCATTATCTATTTCTCCTTAAACTTCAACAGTACCTGTATTTACTTTTTCAGCTCGCATGTAATTGGCAATAGTTACTCCTATTGGTGTAACAGAACTCTCTGTTAATGCATATGTTGCCAGAATCGTACTATCGGCAAACAACCGTTTTTAACTGCCTAAAGTTATCTGTCAAGAGTAACAATATTGATCATAATTACCACCATTTTTTATTCGAATAAGAAAAATGTGTTGTACTTCCATTATAAAGCAGGGTTCATACAATAATTTTGGCTTAAATTTATTAAATCAAATATTTTGAATGATATTTGCCTGCGTTAAACCATTAAAATTTAATTGATATAAAATGATAAGTAGAATTTGGGTATACTCTTTAACAATGTTGGGTCTAATTTCTTTGCTTGTTAGTGGTTGTAAAAAAGAAGAAAAAGGCACGGGTATCCAAATCGGTGATAGTTATCAAGGGGGAATAGTCTTTTATATTTTAAAACCGGGAGACCCAGGTTACGATTCAAAGGTTCAACACGGGTTTATTGTATCACCAAGTGATCAAAGTACAGGTTCGACATGGTCCAATGGAACTTTTATAAAAATAGGTACAGAAGGGGGAATTGGTGCTGGTCATGCGAATACAAGCGCAATTGTAAGTGTCCAAGGTAAAGGAAACTATGCAGCAAGAGTGTGTTATGATTTGGTACTGAATGGTTATGATGATTGGTATTTGCCAAGCTCTTGCGAACTTAATGTGCTTTTTGGTTTTTTCATACATTCAAATTTTATTTCGTTGGGTGGCAACTATTGGAGTTCCACCGAGATTAATAATCCTCTGGACACTGCAATTTTTGGTTATATTGACAATAAGTCTAGCGCAGGATTTGAGCCCCGCGATAAAAATCAAGAATATCATGTGCGTGCGATTCGGTCTTTTTAACTTATGGAGCATCTTACCCTTCATTAAAATTATGATCTGAATACAATTGCAAGTATGGAAATTATTAAAAGTATGCTGTTTATGTATTTATAAGATTCAAAAAGAAAAGAATTTCCTTGTAAGGCAGAATATAACCCGAATGTCATATGATAGGGTCTGAGTCGTATTAATTTTTATCATGTATTTGGTTCTTTTTGCTAATTTTGAAATAAGTATTTTGATTTCTGTATTGTAGTTTTAATGATTATGAGTTGCAATAATAGCTTCAGCTGTTGGTAACTTTCTATAAACAATTTAATAATGATCATGCAATGGGAAAAAAACTAACTGTTTACATGATTGATGGAACTGAATATGGGCCTCGATTAAGTGAAATTGGGAATTGGGTGGGCAAAGCAATTTATAGTCCACGGGCTTCAGTTAATAAAATAATGTCAAGATCTGAATTTGATAATCCGGGAATCTACTGTTTAAAAGGGGACCCTACAGATGATGCATACGATGAAAAAATATATATTGGAGAAGCTGAAAATATACGTTCAAGATTAAAGCAGCATTTAAGTGATCCGAATAAGGATTTTAAAGAAGTGATTTTTTTTGTAAGTAAGGATGAGCTATTGACGAAAACTCAAATAAAATATCTTGAATCAAGACTTATACAATTAGCACTGGAAGCAAAAACAGCTCAAATTGAAAATGGTAATTCTCCTAGTTTACCAACTTTACATGAAGCTGATATTTCTGATATGGAATATTTTCTGGATCAAATGAAGCTTATTTTACCTGTTATGGGTTTTAAGTTTCTCATTTCTTCAACGGTTAAACAATTACCAAACAATGTTTTATCCGGATTTGAGAATGTTAACGAAAAATATTTTATCAAAACGAAGACATACAGGGCTACAATGACAGAAACCGACCAAGGATACATCGTTGCTAAAGGCAGCGAAGCCAAAAAGGAATTATCAGCATCATGTACTGAAACATATCGTAGCATGAGAAAGAAATTGCTTGAGACAAAGATCTTATATGAAGAAAATGACAAATTAATATTTGCTGAGGACACAATATTTAACAGCCCAAGTGCAGCATCTAATATGGTTCTTGGGAGAAATTCAAACGGTTTTACAGAATGGGTAAATATAGATGGAAAAACATTTAAAGATATTCAGGATAATTTAATGAATAACTGATCATTGTGATCCATTGATATAATCAAAATAATTTAGAATATTCGGAAAGGAATATAAATTACATTTAAAAACATTTTATTAGATGATGAAGTTACGAAAATCCTTTCTTTTGTTTCTTGCAATTTGTTTAACAAGCTGTGCAACATCGTATCACGAATTTAATATCAGCGGGGGGTATCAGTCAGCCAAACTCTCGGATGACCTCTATGTGGTAAGATTTGATGGAAATGGGTACACTTCTTTTGATCTGGCAGCTCAATTTACAATGAGACGTTGTGCCGAAATAACTCTGGAACAGGGCAAAAGA
>JAUZOX010000318.1 GCA_030706265.1 Bacteroidota bacterium
ACCGAACTGGAAGGCATCAGTGAAACGGCCCTGAAGCTTGCTGACGGCTTTGTCCGGATTCCCATGTACGGTTTTACGGAGAGTTATAATATTTCCGTTTCCGCGGCCCTCTGTATGTTCAGCATGCGGGAGTCACTGGAATCAAAAGGCATAGCCTGGCAGCTTACCGAGGATGAAATTTTGGATCTTAAACTGGATTGGGCCAAAAAGTCGGTCAAGACGCCGGAACTGCATGAAGAACATTTCGTGAAAGCCTATCTGCAGAACATTTCGGATCCCGCATCCTACCGGTTTTAGGTGCCGGTAACTTCAGGAGCCTGATAGGGAAACTTATCAAACAGTTTCAACCATTTCGGGGCAGTTCTTTTAGAAACAACCCTGTTGCTCTCTGAACAATCGGCTTAAAAATGCAGAAGCCCCTCCGGTTTAAAAAGCGGGAAGGGCCTCCGAAGTCTTTGCCAAAGCACGCTTTTTATTCCTCTTTCAATATCTCTACCGGTTTGGTCTGAGCGGCACGGATAATCTGATAGCTGATAGTAATGAGGGCTATGGCGAGTATGATCAATGTTGCCAGCAGAAACTCGGATAAACCAAGCCGATAATGATGTGCACCCGGCATTTTCAGGTAGACACAATAGGCAGCAGGCCAGGCGACGATGACTGAAATCAGGAACATCTGGATGAATCCTTTCGACATGGTGTAATATAGACTTTGGAACGAAAAACCGAAGACTTTCCTTAGGCCGATTTCTTTCATTTTCCATTTGGTGAAAAACATGACCAATCCGAACAGACCGATGGAGGAGATGATGATCGAGAGGACTGCAAAGAAGACACTGATGTTGCGGAATATCTTAAAGTACTGAAAGGCATTTTCATGGACCATCAGGTTTCGGAAGTCCTGGAATTCAAAGGCATCGTCAGGAAAGCTTTGCTCAAACTCGCTTTTGATAATCTGCATCGCCTTTTTTTCTTTGCCCTGAAAGTACCTGACGGTGTAAATGCCACTTAGTCCGGCCGTATCTTTGATCAAACGGTAGAAATTAGGTTCGGGTGGATTGAAGAACGATTGAATGATATAGTCTTTCACCACTCCGATTACTTCAAAGTCCTTTTGATATAACCGTACATGCTTTCCGATGGGTTTATTCCATCGGAACAGGTGTACCAACGTTTCATTGACCAGGCATTTGTTGTTATCGCCTGAAAATTTTCCTGAGAATGTTCGGCCTTCCTTTAATCCGATTCCGTATGTCGCGAAGAAATCATGGCTTACCTTATAAAACCTGACAAAGATTTTTTCAGTGGGTCGTGAATCATTCCAGTTCAGATCATCCCCTCCCGGAATAATAAATGGGATGTAATCCGAAAAGCAGGCGTCCGCAATTTCAGGATGGCTAAGCAGTTTTTGTCTGATCAGGTCAAAAGAGCCCTTCCTGTTGGTCGTGATGTTGGCATAAGCCAGATTGGTGGAATTAAATCCGGGATCCGAATTCAGCATGAAATTGGTTTGCCTGTAAATAATGAAGCTGACTATCAGCAGAAAGAGTGAAATGCTGAATTGAGCCGTGACCAGAATGTTTTTCAGGCTGATTCCGGTTGCGTCGTTTTGGATATAGCGTTGCTTTAAGGATTTGATGGGATTATAGGCGGAGATAACAAAGGCGGGATAAAGCCCTGCAAACAAACCGGTCAGGAAAGAGACAAAGAGGACCAGACCGATGATTTTCCAGTTATTCAATACGTCGTTAATGGCGGGGTTGCCGACAATATTATTGAAAACGGGAACGAAGAGTTGCGCAATCAATATGGAGCAGATGCCGGCAATCATGGTCATCAAGACGGATTCCAGGATGAACTGCGCAAGGAGGTTGTTTTTTGAGAAACCGACGGCTTTCTTGATGCCTATTTCCCTCATTCTCGTCGATGCATTGGCTGTCTGGAGGTTAATGTAATTGATCGATACCAACACGAGTATTAAAATAGCCGTGAACGAAAACAAGCCCAACACAATATACAGGGCTCCCTCGCCCCAGGGGTCCACATGCCAAAGCGACATGGGTTTAAGGTACGGGTGATGTTCCTTGCGGTAGTTCTTCAGGGCATCGTGAATTTTAGTGTTGACCGTGGCCGGATTGGCGTTTTCTTTCAATAAAACGCAGGTCATAAAGGAATAGGAAGTATAGTCTTGTTCATAGTCCGTCCATTTTGTGATTGGGCCAAAGGTGTTCATGGGTAATAAGTATGACGGTCTCCAATCCGACTGGAATGGGAAATCGGTATATACCCCCGTGACGGTGAAGACGACTTTGTTCTCCCCATATACCCGGTTGCCTATGGCTTTGCCGTTGGGAAACAGTTTATCCGCTACCGATTTGGATAAGACGATCGAGAAGGGTTGTACCAAAGCCGATTTCATATTCCCTTCCAGAAAGTTGAAGGTAAAGACCTCAAAGACGGACTGGTCGGCAAAGTATCCCCATCTGGTTAATACCTGATTTTTTTTGTCTTTGGAGAGGAAGACCCCGTTTTTGTTGTTATCGCCCACATCATGCATCAGGACGACTTTTTCAATCTCGGGCAGGGTGGGCAGGACATTGCGTGCCAGGGCGGCTGTCACGCTCCAGGTATGTTTTTGTGCATTCCCTTCCTGGTCCATGAACATTTGCAGCCGGTAGATGCGGTCATATTTCAGGTTGTGCTTGTCCCAGTTTAGCTGTCCGAAGATGAAAAGTGCCAGCAGGATAAAGGTGGTGAATCCGACAACCAGGTTGGTGACGTTGATAAAGGAGAATATCTTGTCTTTTAAGAGATTCCTTATCGCCAGGGTGAAAAATTGCTTGATCATGGGAAAAGGGTTTACCGGATTAGATATTCAATAAGCTGGGTTGTCCAATCGAGAACGTCTTTCTTTCAATCCGTTCATGGATGATGTGTCCGTCGAACAGGTTCACGATCCGGTGTGCCCTTTCGGCATGTTCCTGAGAGTGCGTTACCATCACGATGGTGGTATGCTCATCGTTCAACCTTTCCAGCAGCTGAATGACCTGTTCCCCATTGGCTGAGTCAAGGTTGCCGGTAGGCTCGTCAGCCAGGATGAGACCGGGATTGGTAATCACGGCACGGGCGATGGCCACACGCTGTTGCTGGCCACCTGAGAGTTGACCGGGGAAATGTTTGCGCCGGTGTCCGATGTTCATCTTTTCGAGCAACTCATTGACTCTTTTCTTTCGCTCTGCGCCTTTTACCTTTAATGCCAGCAAGGGCAGCTCCACATTTTCAAATACGTTCAGCTCATCAATCAGGTTGAAATTCTGAAACACGAAGCCGATATTCCCTTTCCTTAATTCGGTACGCTGGCGCTCTGTAAAACGTGATATCTCCGTCCCGTCAAAGTAGTATTCTCCACTATTGGGGTTATCGAGTAATCCGATGATGTTGAGTAGGGTCGATTTTCCGCATCCCGAAGGACCCATTATCGCTACAAACTCTCCTTTTGTCACTTCAAAGTTGATGTTTTCCAAAGCGGTGGTTTCAACTTCATCCGCGCGAAAGATTTTAGAAAGATTGACGGTCTTAATCATGTTCCTGGATTTTTAATAGTGTAAATTTATTTAAATATTATCTTTTTGTTATCACCGAATTGCTCATATCCTGAGGTGATTACTTTTTCTCCGCAAGCCAGGCCCGACAGCACTTCATAAAATTCCTGGTTTTGCTTTCCGATGGTGATGTTACGCTTAACGGCAAACTTTCCGGACCTATCAAGCACAAATATGGACTGTCCGCCTGTGGATTGATAAAAGCCCCCTCTTGCGATCTGCAGCGCCTGTGAGGATTGTCCCAGTTCGAGTTTAAAATAATAGGTCTGGCCGATCCTGATGTTTTCAGGCAAGGAACCCGTAAAGACCATATCCACCTTGAATTTACCGTTTTTAACCTCGGGATAGATCTTTTTAATCACCAGCTTTGAATCGGTTCCGGCATTTTCAAGTTCGGCAGGTAACCCGGTTTTCACTCTGTCGATAAAGTGTTCGTCTATTTCAACTTCCACCTTGTAAGCGTTGAGCATGTTGATTTGGCCAATACGCTGATTCCGGTTAATGGTTTGTCCTATCTCGGCATCGAGTACACCCAATTGACCGTCGACCGGTGCCTTTACATTCAGGTAATCGAGCTGCCGATTGACCAGGGCCATATTACGACGCATATTGGCCAGGTTTTCGGTCAGTTCGTCAATC
>JAUZOX010000319.1 GCA_030706265.1 Bacteroidota bacterium
AAACAATTCCAGCCACAGCTGCAACCAAAGAGAGTAATGCCGGTGTATAAAACACAATATAGGTGATGGGGTCAACCGTTTTGGTTATATAATCGCGAGCAAACATAGTGAGCGATAATCCATTTTGATGAAATGACATCCAGAAGAAAATGACAACCAGAAATACGAGTCCCAATGCGATGAGTCTTTTCTTTTCTTCAGCCCATGTCATTTTCACCAGAGAGGGGTTATCGACTTCAAGCGCTTTTCGATCTGGCAGATGTTTCTTAAAAAGGACATATGACAGTAATGAGATTACCATAGCCAGTGCAGCTACGCCAAATGCATAATTATATCCTGTCGAAAATACATTGATGTATTCGTGTGCAAAAGCTTTCAAATTTGTGACATGTCCGCCTGAGCGTGAAACTTTATCAGCAAGTTCTTGTAATTTAGATATATCAAGCGGCTGGTTGTTTAAAAGTTTATGGCAAAGTGCGGGCAAGTCGGCATCATAAGCAAAACCATTCGAATGAAGGTACCAGCTCCGCATTGCACGTGCCGCACTGGGTGCGAAAAAAGCACCAACGTTAATCCCCATATAGAAGACGCTGAATGCCGAATCGCGAAGTTTTGAGTATTTGGGATCATCGTATAACTGACCAACCAATGCCTGTAGGTTACCTTTGAACAGTCCATTGCCAATGGCGATCGTAAATAGACCAATGAGGGTAAAGGTCAGTCCCATTCCCGGCATTGCCATAAGCAAATATCCTGCAAACATGATAAATATGCCAACCATGATGGTCCCTTTATAATTTTGAGACCTGTCTGCAATAAATCCTCCGAGAAGGGCTAAGGCATAGATTGAAAAATAGAAGATGCTGTAAATTGTTCCGGCTTTATCTGCATCCAAACCAAATTTAGCCTGAAGGAAAAGCACAAGAATGGCCATCATGGTATAAAAGCCAAAGCGTTCTCCCATATTGGCAAAAAAGGCTACATAAAGTCCTTTGGGATGTCCTTTGAACATAAATCGATTGTTTTTGTGGTGATTATTTCAAATATCTTAGTCTCCTTAAAGGCAAATTTACGTAAAAATAATTCATTGCCAAGTCATACGTGATTTTCCACTTTTTTGCTTTGCAAACAAGGCCCTTTTATGTTCCAGGTAATATTAATCGAGGTGACGATTTTCGTTTATGAGACAATGTTGTAATAGCGGTCTGGATGAATAACTACTGGATTTATTCCTGAAGATTTTGCGGGCCTGGTTTGTTAATATTATGTTGTATTGGTCTTGATTCTTACAATACTGCCAAAAATTAATTTCATATCGTTGTAATTCTTTTTTATAATATTCGTCTTATTCATAAAGTGACAAATTAATAATATGGAAATCTGGCACAAATCATTTCGTGACAAACTTTATCGGTTGGCCCTGAGGTTGCTCAATAGCAGTGAAGAGGCAGCTGATGTAGCTCAGGAAGTTTGGGCCAGGTTGTGGCAGAAAAGAGCGGAGATTCCCAAATTGGATAATGCCGAATCATTTGCCTTCACAATGACCCGGAATTTGTGTTTCGATGTTTTGAAGTCAGCACGAATGAAAAATGAACGGCTGGATACAATGAACGTAAGTACTATTGCAGGCCCGCAAATTGACAGCATGGAATCAAACGAAAAACTGGCTTTGGTTCATCAGGCAATCAACAAGCTGTCCGAACAACAAAAAATAGTGATACAACTCAGGGATATTGAAGGATATGAACTTTCTGAAATCGCTCAAATGCTGGATCTGACCCCAAACAACACGAAAGTGATTCTTTGCCGGGCACGTCAAAATGTACGTCAAACAATAATAAATTTTGAACTTCATGAACAAGAAACATATTCAGGACTTACTCGATAAATACTTTGAGGGTGAAACATCACTCGAAGAGGAGCAGGAATTGAAGCGGTTCTTCCAAAAAACGGAAATTCTTCCTGAAGAATGGAAAGCTTACAAACATTTGTTTGCCTATTTCGTAACTGAAGGAACGATAACATTGCCTGTTAAGGATGGTATTCAAAAAAAGAAGAATACTTTTTGGGTGATAGCTACCGGATTTTCTCTCGCGGCCTCTGTCCTAATTTTGTTGACATTATTTATTCCTACGACGAATACAAAGCTGGAACATTTTGCAACTGTAAGTCCCCATCTTGATTCTTTTTATACCGGTAAGGTTCAGGCCAAGAGTTTGGCAATGACAAATACGATCAGGTCAACGCCTGAAAAGGAAAGTAAATTGAAACACTCTTTCAGCAGGAAAATAATAAGTGATGATACTTCAACAATACTAGCGGGTGCAACTGATGGAAAGAATCAGAAAACGTCGATTGGTGTTACTATTGATGAGGCACTGACGCCGCTTGAAAAGATGAATGCGATCAATAATGCCCTTGATAAGTTGAAATATTTCGATTTAATGGACAAATACTTGCCTGGACATGATCTTTCATCCCTTATGCGAACAGATAAATAAAAAGTAAATGCAATTAAAAATAAATCAACGTCTTATTATTCAACTTTAATGATATTCCAACTATGAAAAATTACTTTTTAATGCTCAAAAACATCGGATTAATGGCACTGCTAATATTAGTTGCCGGTTCCGTTCAGGCCCAGTCAAAACTTGAATCGCTGTTTAAGAAACTTGGCGAAAACGACAAAATGACAGTGGTTTATATTTCAAAAGACATGATGAGTATGATTGCAGCGAAGGGAGATTCCACTGCCGGCAAGGGGATTAAGGATTTATCCAATGAGTTGGGCTTTATGCGAGTCATCTCAAGCCAGAACCTTACGCCGGAAGAACAGGCTAATTATAATAATATGATTAATAGTGTGCTGAGTGACGGATACACGGACTATATGAATGTCTCTACCAAAGAAGGTGGAAAGCAAACCGATGTCAGGATGTGTGTAAAGCCCATTGACAAAGACAGTATTTCGGAATTTGTAATTTATGTCAGGGAAGGTAAAGAACTTACTTTGATTGGTATATCGGGGAAAATTAAAAATACCGATATGATGAATCTGACAAAATTGGGCAACCTTAAAGGAATGCTAAATCAATCAATGAAGTCAGAAAAATAATCGATAAAAAAGAGCGCCTCAAAATTAATAATGATTGGCGCTCTTTTTTTATGATTAAGTTAATATTTTTAATTTTCAAGATGTTGGAGGTTGCAATCGTGTAAAAGATGGGGGCGATTCCTCGTCCGATTTTTATTTGAATTTCTTTGCAATATATCCTTTTCGTTTCGGAATTCAGCAGTTCCTTTTCCGCTACCAATCAGTAACGCTACGTTTGCAAACTGAGCTGATGAATTAGGGAATACCTTACTCCTGTGATGTCCCGGTATTAATTACAGGGCTGACATCCTTATCCGCACAAAGAACTACCATCATGTTGCTGACCATTGCAGCTTTACGTTCATCGTCCAGGACAACAATATTTTTTTTCGAAAGTTGATCGAGTGCCATTTCGACCATCGACACAGCTCCTTCGACAATCTTGTACCGTGCAGCGACAACAGCTGCAGCCTGCTGACGGCGAAGCATGGCACCTGCTATTTCAGCCGCATAGGCCAGATAAGTGATACGGGCTTCAACGACCTGGATCCCGGCAATCTCAAGCCGCTCTGCAAGTTCAGATTCCAGTTGCAGATGCACTTCTTCTCCCCCCGAACGCAATGTAATCTCTTTCTGATCTTCATCAAAGTTATCATAAGCATAATGACTGGCAAGTTTACGAATGGCTGACTCGCTTTGGATTTCAACAAACTTCACGTAATCGTCAACTTCAAAGGCAGCTTTGAAGGTGTCTTTGACACGCCAAACCAAAACAATTCCGATCATAATTGGATTTCCCAACTTATCGTTTACCTTAATTGGTGCACTGTCCCGATTGCGTGCCCTCAGTGAGATTTTTCTTTTTACATAGAAGGGGTTGACCCAGAAGAAACCATTGCTCCCTGTTGTTCCTTTATAATCACCGAACAGGATAAGAATAGCAGCTTCATTGGGGTTCAAAATAAGAAATCCGCTCAGACAAAAACATCCTAACACGATGAGTATAGCCCCCAAAGTATAAACCAGGGGAGAGGCGTTCTCATTGAAGAAATGCAAGCCCCCAGCAACAAGAAAAGCAAGGGTGAAAATCAAGGCAACATAACCCGATATGGGTTTAAAATTTTTTTCTGCATTCATCATAATGG
>JAUZOX010000032.1 GCA_030706265.1 Bacteroidota bacterium
ACTCTGAGAGATAAGCGCCATCCTGTCCTGTGACGCCAGTGATTAGTGCAACTTTCGACATATAATCATTTTTTTGAATTAGTCTATTAGGTTATCCATTATTATTAATACTAAAGTAGTCCTTATTCTTTTATTATTTCCAAATATGCGCTTATAATTTCTGTAATTATTCATATTTCTATCAACTCATGCCATGCCTTTGGTTTAGAAACTCTTTAATTACTGCGAACGAAAACTTTGTATTTCCTACCAGGTACCTTCTCCACAGGCGCCTGGGTTCCTTTATGAGACGATAAAACCATTCAAAACCAATCCTGATAATCCAGGCCGGAGCCCGTTTTATCGTTCCGGCATAAAAATCGAATACCGCTCCAATGCAACAAATATGGTGTGCCTTCAGCTCATTAAGATTTGCATATGACCATTTTTCCTGTTTAGGTGCAGTCATGCCTACAAAAAGGACATCCGGGATAAACGCATTAATGGCAGTAACCATTTCCAGATTGTCTTCAATAGTAAAAAGAGGTTTAAAGGGTGGAGAATATGTTTTCAGCTTGATATGCGGATATTCTTTAGCGACTTTCTTTTGGATCATTAATAAAATCCTTTCACTACTTCCAAGAAAAAAAACCTTACCCCCCATTGCATCCATTCGTTCCATCTCCCACCTGAATAAATCGTCTCCTGCTATCTTCCGTAATTTTTTTCCGGTAAGCCATCTTATCGCAAGAACGATGCTAATTCCATCGGGAAGCAATACATCAGAAGACCTCAGTGCATGCAAATACTCCGGATCTCCCTGTGCCAGATTGTAACAATGTGCATTGATGGTATTGATCAGGAGTTTATCTTTAGCACTTAATTGATCTAAAGACAAATCATATAACCGAAAAGAAGATAATGGTGTGGGCATTATTTTACGTTTTGAGACCTTCGGCACTTGCAATAATTATGGAAAGCTCTTTCAAGGCTTGATAGCCCACTATTATAGCTTTGGTAATTAAGCAATTGTTCTCTATTTTGATCAATCACCTACCATGAAATAATTTTCCGGAAAAACTTTAAATTAATGATAAAATTTTTCTACAACATCATCAATCTTTTTACTCCAAACTTGTTGATGGCCAAAATTATATGCAGCATGACACATGGAGGCATATCTAAGGGGATCGTTAGACAAATCAATAATAGCCTTTGCAAGTTCCTTGATAATTCTGGCCGGTTCATCTATTTTAACTTTTACGCCGGTTTCAGCAGTAATGATCTCTCCTTGTCCATGCAAGTCCAGCGTAATGACTGGTAAATTAAATGCCAATGCCTCTATTAGCTGCCCTGGCCCAGAATCGCGCAAAGATGTCAGAAATAAAAGATCATGGCTCTCATAATATTCCCGAACCAGATTATAAGGAACAAGCCCTACAAAAGTTACTTTCTTTTGAAGGCCTAAATCGATAGATTTTTTTTCGGCAAATGCCCGCATCTCCCCATCACCAACAATCGTTAAAGAAATCTGAGGAAACTCCTCCAACTCCTTCATTACATCCAAAACTAAAAGAAGACCTTTTCGAGGTAAAATCCGACCTACCCAAAGGAGTTTCAACTGATTGGGTTTTATTTTGCGTTCTACAAAACCAGATGGAAAAAACGGCTCAGGTACAGCCATATCAAATGTATGATAAATGATTGAAGCACCGGCTAATCGTGCTGATATTTCAGTTTCAGTGTTGCTAACTAAAACAGCATATGCTTTACGAAGCATATTTTTACATGCAGGGTTGAAACGAAAGAGTATCTTACTTACTTTTTCTCTCATTACCTCTTTCAACCAACCATTTAAAAAGTAATCTTTCAATATTACCGGTGCTACCTGCCCCCCTCCGGATGGGCCAAAAATAAAAGGTACATCCAATTTATACAAAAATGAACCCTGTTGAATGCTCCCCCATGAGACATGTTGTACCCGAAAAAATTTAATTTTACTTAATAACTTCTTTCCCTTAAGATACGCTTTCCATTGCCAAATCATGTAATATAAATACATGCTGATCGTTGAAAATTCATAGAGCTTTTCTAACCCGAACGATAATTTTATATAGTAGAAATGCAGATTTTCAATATCAGGAAAGTTCTGAATATTATTCCTGTTTTCCATTCGGGTTAAGCAATGCACCTCATAACCTTTATGTACCAAACCAACAGCCCAGTTCCAGCCTATAGCCGATTCAGATCCTTTATAAGGATCGCATGAAAATGCGGAAATCAGAATTTGTTTCACTTTTATGTATAATCATTAATAGGACAAGGGAGAACCACTGTTTATGTTATGGAGAATTATGCAGTTACCTGTTTCGCAGTATATTGGAATAAATTAATTGCTGAATAGCACCTTTATCGGAACTATTTTTAATTTTATTTAAAGAATATGCAGACTGCGAAATTGTTTTTGAAAATTCCTCGTCTTCAAAAAATCTGGCTATGGAATCGGCACACATTGCAGCATCCCCTGGAGGAAAAAATAAGGCCGTCTTTTCATGCATGGCAAGTTCCGGCATA
Source organism: Bacteroidota bacterium (assembly GCA_030706265.1). Classification (GTDB taxonomy): domain Bacteria; phylum Bacteroidota; class Bacteroidia; order Bacteroidales; family Cfx3-03; genus Cfx3-03. The sequence goes on from JAUZOX010000032.1 coordinate 2,554, forward strand.
GCACCAGAAAATGAAGCCACTGTTGGAACACCTACCGTCAACGCTTCATCTAAAGCCAGACAATATGTTTCAATGAAGGAGGGTACTACAACAACATTTGCCCGATGCATTTGCAATACCAGATTTTGCGCATCCAATGGCCCAATCCAGACGACATTATCTTCTATGCCAAGTTTTATAATTCTCTTTTTCAGCCATTTCATATAACCATCTTGCCTGATGCCACTTATAACCCTGCCTGCTATTACCAGTTTTGTTTGCGGAAACCTATTTTTCAATATGGCAATAGCATCAATAAGAACATGCAAACCTTTATATGGATAAAATATCGCCGCTGAAGTTAATACTTGATAAGGATTGCAGTCATCCTTTTCCCATTTTGTTGCCTCAATAAATTCTTTTCGCAATGAGATAGAGGTTTTAAAAATTGTAGCTTCAGGATTAATGTTTTTCACATAAGCCCGAACCCAATCGGATTGAGTAGAGATATTCCTATGCTTTAATAAAATTTCCTGTTCAAACCTTCCCCATCTTCTATAGGAATATTTAAACCCAATTATGGAAACCCAGGGTTTAATGAATTCCTTTATGCCAAAACACCTGACGATATCCCTGAATGTCAATCCTGAGTAAAAATATTTTTCATATGCAAATTTCAAACCCTGTATTTCTATTATGATATTTCCCTTGATATAACCACGTGCTGAAAGCAATCCCCAATAATATTCTGTACCCCAAATATGAATAATATCAGGTTGAATTTCATCAACAATACTTTTTATATCCTTTATTGTTTTATTACAGGGTAATCCATTTTTATTCAAAGAGTCATGCGGTAATATCCATTGATTAATGGATAGAAAATCTACCCGGGTTATTTGCTTTACCGGACCCTGAGATATATTGTACAGTTGAATTGTTCCGCTATTAACTAAATTGGATGCCATCGCTTGTAGCCATGTTCCGGAATCAATAGACTCTTTCTCAGAAAAGATGGCACCACAAAACCAAAGGACTTTCATTTTATACAGAAATTAACAGAAACTAATTAATTAAAATAAAATATCGATAACCTATTCGGGTATCGAAAGATGAAATAAACAAATCATCATCTTCTTTAATTTCCAACTATTTGGTGTAATGTTTTAACAAAATTCTTTTCGAATATATCTAATGTATATTTATTCAGAAAATCTTGCTGCCCATTTCGACCCATCTCATTTGCAATAGATGGATTTCTAATCAAATATTCAAGTTTATCCGATAACGCAACCATATCTTTCTTTGGAACTATAAATCCGGTTCGATTATCTTCAACTATTTCCGAGATTGCTCCTTCATTAGTAGTCACAACGGGTAAAGCGTATTGCAAAGATTCCAGCAATACAAGTGGAAAGCATTCATTATCGTAAAAAGTAGGAAAGACAAAAACATCTGCCCTTTTCAAATATTGGGCTTTTTCCTCGCCATATTTTTTGCCTGCATATGTTATATAACTCTGTAAATCGTATCGAAAAACATATTGTTCAAATTCACTTTCCTCAATATCGCCCCAATCCCCGACAAAAGTGCAATGAAATGAGACACCTGATTCTTTCAGAATACGGCATGCATCCAGTAAAACGAAAACCCCTTTCGAGGAAATCATATTCGACAAAAAAAGCAATTCGGATACTTTATTGTTTTTTTGATTAACTTCTTGCCAAACATCAAGTTTGGGTATACCATTCGGGCAATAGTAGACCCGATCTATGGGTACATAACGAGCAATATCCGGATAAAGTTGTTGCGAAAGTAAAATAACAGATGCGTTTGAAAAAACAAGAGGATAAAGGAATCGCTCAGGGAAATGGCTTTGACAACTTAGCACTCCTTTGTTATGCAAATGGAAAACCCGTTTTACTCCGAGTAAACGTATCAACAATACGATAATTGCATCTTTGTAAAATGGGCCGCCTTTAACGGCTATGGTTATGTAACAAAAATCCGGACGGTGAAACAACAGTTCAGCAACGATTTTCATCAAGATAGATCCAAACCGAAAAAGTTTTACGATCCCCCCTTTTCCAATCTCTCCTATTTGACGTGATGTCGATAAGTTAATATATCTGTTTTCGAATACACCATCGTTAATTAGTTCGCTGTTCCGAATATACTGTCCCATTACCGATGCTCCGTGTATCGGTGGTGGAATGTGTAAGACGAAAAGAATTCGGCTTTTCATACGTAAATAATTTGTATTAAAATGGTCGTATTGAACTCATATTGATGATTCTCATCGGTGTTTGTGATCTTCGATCATGCTCGTTTCATCGGTGTTTGAGTTTCCAAACATGCTCGTTTCATAAATTCTGAATTAACGTGTTTATTTTCTCGTGGAAAGGAAAAGGCATCCTGTTTTCTCTTAATGCATGAATTTCTGTGGGTGTCGGTTCCGCCTCTTCCAATGCAGTTTCAATGCATGTAAGGAATTCCTGCTTGTCGAATGGATTAAAGAGTATGCCATTTTCTGCATTTATCAAGCTTGAAGCGCCAGCAAGCTCAGAACATAAAACCTTACACCCTCCCAGTAATGCCTCATTTACCACAGCACCGAACTTTTCAGATGTACTTTGTAAAACAAGTATTTGCGCTAATGTATACCATGCATATAGTTCCAATCCTTCTTTCCTGCCAACAAAAAGCACTTGTCTCGAAATACCTAGATTTATGGCCATATATTTCAAATCATTCATCATCACTCCATCTCCGACAATGACTAAAATCCATCCTGTATCTTTTATCTGACACATGGCCTCCAGGAGAAAAGGCAAATTTTTAACGCTAACAAGCCTGCCGACAAAAAGGATGACCTTTTTCCCTTTTAGGTTAAAAATCCGAATATTGTCATTTGCCAAACTCAGGCTCTCACCCAAAGCATCACGAAACACTGTATCATTATGAATGATGGGCAATTCAAGTATTTTGGGCTTTTCAGAAATGTTCTTTTTAAACCATTCACCGACCTTTGTACTTGGAAAAATCACCCCATCAATATTTTTCGTTATCATATTCCGGATTAAAGCCCGAATGCCCTTTCTTGACTTCGAATTATCGATACTATCATCACTGATAGTATAAAGTCTGACGGTTTTTCTTTCAACTATCTTATAAAGAAATGCGATGAAAGTTACAGGGCTATACTCATTGCAAAGGATAATATCCGGTTGTTCTTTTTTAATGATTCCATGAACACCGGCAATGAATGAGCGTCCAAACAATTCAACCCCTTTTGATAAATAGTTGCTTTTAAAGGTGCATTTCTTTTTGATCACATCCTGATCAAAATCCTGGTCAGGAACATTTGACAGACTAAAATAGAATGATGCATCAAATTCTTTATCGAGCGCATTAAAAAAATCCACGCGATAAGGCGCCAATGCCATATGAAAAACCAAAAGCTTCTTTTTAGCATTCATTGAAGCAATATTTTTGTTAAACACACCTTATAGGAGAATGCAGGAAATCTTACCCGAATTTGAATTTTTCTCTTTAAGTCCTTTTTTCACATTGCTTTAACCATGTGATAACAGGAATACTTTGCCCTCTAAAATCAATATTAGCTCGCTTAATTATTAATTGTTTATTGATTCAGTCATATTATGTCAGCCCGCATTATGGTATTTTAATTGACAATATGATATTAGTTTATTCCCATTAATGATTTTAGGTAGATTAAAGTTTAGATTTTCGTGAGTGCAGGTATCGAATACGTGATCGTTATGAATTTTCCCCGGGTGAATCATTATCTCTGTAATCGAATTATTTCTGGGGCGCTTTTGATAATTGAAATAATCTAACGTGCTACCAAAATAATTTGTTCCATTACGTTTATAGAGAGATAAGGCATGATTATAAGTATTGCGATAAAATTTATTCTTCAACAATGTAGTTTCCAAATTATTTGCAAGTCTTAGAAAAGGGATCTTCTCATTTTTTAAAAGGTGCATCAGGATAAAAAAAAGTCCCGGTTCTTCATGTACATGGTTGTGTGAATCAGCATGTGAAATTGGTATTCCAAATCTCCGGCACAAATGGATTTGACTGGAAAGTTCTTCATAGACAGCCCTCTTTTCTGAGGAGGTGAGCATTACAATTCTTTCCCTTTTATTATAATGGAAAACCCCCATTTCATTACAGAACCGTTTCTCTCTTTTAATATGTTCAGTCAGTGGTTTTCCCTCTGTCAAGTTTAGATGAATACCTACATTATTCCTTTTATGCATTTTTATAGCCAATCTCGCTGCATGTTCTGAATCTTCAAAATTGACAAGGAGAGTAGTATCAAGACATAGATTCTGATCCATTAAAGATAGAATAGCATATGTTACTTCATTATTTTTCCCAAAATCATCGGCATTAATAATTAAATGCTGCATTGTCTCAATATGTTTTAAATGCCTGCTTTCTTTTAAACTTATCCCATACTCCCGGGAAGAAGGTTTTTAACCATACCATCATATAATAATAAGGCAAGGACATGGGAAAATGTTTTCTGATGTAATACATGTATTCTTTATATTCTAAACCCTTAGGGCTGTATAAATAAGCGATCCTTTTTCTGAGATTCGACTTAGCGGACGACCAGTTATTCGCATGATCGTTGTTACAATAGCCCCCTATTCCGGGGCAGACCAAGACCGGTAAATTATTTTTGAATGCTGTAAAACTGTAATCAAAATCAGCAAAACTTTGCTTGAATTTAAGATCAAAAACTCCTATTTTTTCAACGACATTGGCATTCACAAACAGAATATTGGCATTGGCTAAATTACAGTTGATAGGAGTATCGGAGGGAACTACCATTTTGCTTCTATTACCCAAAATAGATTTTCGCATAATTGAACCGCCATACGAAATTGTATTGGTCTCTTTATCAATTGTGGTGGACACGTAAACTCCACCAATGCGAAACTGCTTTAATGCATATTGATGCGTCTCAATGATCAATTGCAAAGCATTATCGAACAAAACGACATCATCATTAATAAGAAGATAAGCATTATATCCCTCATTGATTGCCTCAAGCCATGCCAGGCGCATACCACCTGCCCAAAACAAGCTGCCACTTCCCTCGATAATTTTAACAAAAGGAAATTCATCTTTCACTGCATTTGCTGTGCCATCTGTCGACCCATCGTCAACCAGGAATATGTCAAAAGTATAACCGGCAGGAATATAACAATTGTATATTGAGGTTAAACAGGTTAGCGTCTTCTCTTTCCTATTGTGACAGGTAAGCAATATGGCAATTTTTTGGATCATGGTTGATTGCAATATCCTTTCAATCATTATACCTGTTAATCAGTTGCCCTATTTTCTAATAATGGGAGTTATTGATGGAGGCGAATCAAGTGACAACCTCTATTTGTAAGGCAGTATGACTAAACAAATTTAAAATCAACTTTATATATATATGGTAGAATAAAAAGCATTAAAAACATAGGATAATTTAAAAATTGTTCTCCCTGAAGTAAAATCAAAACAATAATTAACACACACCAGGAAACCACATTTGATTGTGAAATCGTACGAGAGGCTTTATATACACAAAACATCCAAAATAAAAAGAAAGGGATACCCCAATAAACCAAAAAGTTTGACATGCCATTTCCATGTCCGATATCCGTGTTAATCCATGGATGAAAACGATAACGGGTTTTGGCATCAAGTCCATTCCCCGTAAATGGCTGTGATTTGATATACTGCAGATCCATGGTCATTGCACCAAACCGTGTATTCGAAATATCACTCTTGCTCAACTCTCTGGATTCCTGGTATTGCTGGATTATCTTCTCCTGCATAAAATCCAGTTTTGAGTAGCCCAAATAAATAACCAAAAAGGTTAATGGCACAATAATTATTTTAGCAATTCCATAATTTTGAAACACATAAATATTTAAAATAAACAGTAATGCTAAAAATCCAGTCGTGGACATTGCCGTAATAATCCCCAAGGTAATCCAGAAGACTTCCCTTTTAAAATTGCCGATCTGGAACCTGCCATTTTTCAATGCGACAAAAGCCAATGCCAATATAAGATATCCTGAAAATGCGCCGGCTTCCCAGAACATTCCTGCATTTCTAACTGCCATATAACTCGACAACCCCTCCCCTACAGGATAAGATGTGTAAAAGAAAAAAGTCTTAAGGTCATTAAAGGTTATACTCTTTCCGTAACACCCAAAGTGATTAATTAACCAAAAAGGCAAACTGGCAACGACTAAAAAAGCCATCACCTTAATATAGGCTTCCAGAATATCAATCTTTTTATCCATATAATACAGCAATGTAAACAATCCTAAAAGTACTTTAAGGATGAGCGCCATCACCCCCGGATAACTCACAAAGCCGAGCAAAATATGTTGAAACACGACCAGCGTTATTATACACCCTACAACAACCCAAAAAATGGTCAACATTCTTTCGGGAACCTTAAGCCCAAGAACATATCGCACATATAACACAAAACCGAAGGTATAAATCACTAAAAGCATCTTTGAATAACCTTCGGATGCTATCAACGGATTTCCACTAAAACACAATAGCAGAAATAAGGGAAGATATTCCTTTAAACTAATTTGACGATCTTGATTCATTGTATATATTATAAATTTTAAAACACATACATATATAATTTTTTAATTTTTATATTTTTATATTTATGATATATATATTCTTTACTGTTTTATATAAATTTTAATTATCAATAAGAATGTGTTGCCAAATAAATTTCAACACATTATTTTATAATATTGATTTTCAAATAAATATAATTGCAGATTAATAGAGGAAATTCGGATTTTCAGTTTACATACCACATAGCGATGCCCCTTCAGTCACATTAGATCATATGATGACGCACCCATTCTCACTCTTGTAATTAAATGATCGTATTAAAAAATATCGTTACGGATATACGATTTGACAAAAATATTGGCGAATTTACTTTACCCTCAATTCCCCCCCTTCAATGATAAAAAATGTTATTGAGGCGTGGTTCTTTATATATTCAAAACAATCCTCATTGGGTTTTTGTTTTATAAATGAATCATTCCCAATCTCGTATTCATTGGGAAACAGATGAACAGGAAACAGTTAGACCGACATTTAGAAATTCAGTAATATATCATTAATATAATTTTTATATATATTATTAAGTCGACTATTAATGTAATCGATAAGATTGTCGTTTGTTCCTGATCTCAGATTAAATCGGTACGCCTTCCCTAATGCATAACTTGTAATTCCAGAACCTTTTTAAGGTCTACTTTGTTAATTATACATGTTACTAGTATATAATCAAAATAAGACTGATATGGCAAAATCAACACTAAAACATCTTTTATTCCCTATTTTGATAGTATTCTCAGTTTTTATCGCGTCATGTATTAGTCAGAAAAAGGTCAGTTATTTTCAGCCAACCGATAAAATAAACGACACCGTGTCGAGTGATGTTATTTTAAAATATACTCACCGATTAAGAGCCGGTGATATTATCAATGTTGGCGTCAGCAGTATCAGTCCTGAAGCAAACACGATGTTTAATCCCTATTCCATTTTGCAACAATTTTCCTATCAAAATACTCAAGCCAATAACCTTTCACCTGCAATCGGCTATATGATAGATGATGAAGGTGCAATATCCATACCTATGGTTGGAAAAATTATTGTTGCCGGTCTCAATACAAAAGAAGCGAGTGATCTGATTGTTCAGAAGCTCGAAAAATACCTGATCAACCCAACTGTCAACGTACGCATACTCAATTACAGCGTTTCTGTATTGGGAGAGGTGGCCAGGCCTTCTGTATACAACATACCCAATGAAAGAGTTACTCTCCCTGAAGTATTGAGCCTTGCAGGTGATCTTACCATCTATGCAAATCGCAATAATGTCCTCATCATCAGGGAAAAGAATGGGAAACGGGAATTTGCCAGGGTCGATTTAACTAAAAGGGATGTTTTTAATTCTCCTTTTTATTATTTACAACCGAATGACGTAATCTATGTGGAACCGGGAGTAGGAAAAACGACCTCCACCGACAGAACAGTTTTATTAGCGCCCACAATACTAAGTGGTCTTTCTCTTATTACTGTGATCCTAACCTACATCAAATTTAAATAATTCAGTCCGGCAAAATCTGCATCGCAGACTTTCTTATTAACGTCTTAAATGAAATCGAATAATGTATAAGGAACATTCAGGCCCCGATACTTTAAAAGTGGAGAAGAGTGAGAAAAGCATCAAAGAAATGGTGCTCCGATATCTTCCCCAGTGGAAATGGTTTTTGCTTTCATTAATAATTGCCTTAGGCCTGGCTTTTCTCTATTTAAAAATGCAAACGCCCCAGTATAAGATACAGTGTAGTATTCTGATTAAAGATGACAAAAAAGGAGCTGGGCAGGATGATCTAATGCAGCAGCTCAATCTATTTCCCTCAAATAAATTAGTGGATAACGAAATTGAAATATTAAAGTCATTTATCCTGATGGAAAAGGTGGTGACAGGATTAAATCTGAATGTCTCCTATTATGTCAAAAGCCTTTTCAGGGACAAAGAACTTTATACGGAGAGTCCGGTTGTCTTACAATTGATACGACCAAGCTCATTGATTTATTCGGAACCATTGGAAATAACCATATTAAGCAAAGGAGTAGTAAGAATGAACGGCCAATATTTTCAAATGGATATGCCTGTTGAGACTCCATATGGATTATTGATAATGCGTTCATCACACAAATTCAGCAAGATAAAAGAACTGATCATAAAGGTACAGCATCCTGATGGTTTAATTGAATCGTTGATTGGGAAACTTACAATAAGCCCAAGCAGTAAAATGTCTACGGTATTAATGATGAGTATTGTTGATCCTATACCGCAAAAGGGATGTGATATTCTCAACAAATTGATCGAATATTATAATCTTGCAGGCATTGAGGATAAGAATAAAGTTGCAGCCAGCACCTTAGTGTTCATTGAAGATCGTTTAAAGCTGATTTCAAAAGAACTGGGAGACGCTGAAAAAACGGTAGAAGATTTCAAAGTTGGATCAAATATCACAGACATCAATGCAGAATCAAATCTTTTCCTTAACAGTGTGCGTCAGAACGATGTAGAATTGAACCAGGTTAAAATTCAACAACAGGTATTAAACGAAATCAGCCAATACGTACGAACAAAAGGAAACAGCTCGGGTACTGTGCCTGCAACCCTGGGAATCAGCGACCCGGTACTCCTCTCCCTCATAAATCAATTAGTTGAATGGGAGGGTAAACGGATGAACCTGGTTAAACTGGTTAAGCCAGATAATCCCATGTTGTTGTCAATCGATGAACAAATATCATCTCTTCGTAAGGGTATCATTGATAATATCGAATCCATGCAACGGAATTTAGCCATTACCCGTCAACTGCTGGAAAATCGTAATCAAAAGATGGAAGGGATGTTAAAAACCATACCCGGGAAAGAACGCCAACTTGTTGACATAAGCAGACAGCAATCGATAAAAAACAGTCTTTACATCTATCTTTTACAAAAACGCGAAGAGACAGCCCTCTCGTATTCCTCAGCCGTATCTGACAATCGTACTGTAGATGCACCACGTGTAAGCAGTGGCCCTGTATCACCAATTCCAAAGCTCATTTATCTGATTTTCACCATTGTGGGTTTAGCTATACCCTTCAGTACGATAAGCATCATCGATCTGCTCAACGACAAAATTAAAACCCACAAGGATATCAGTGATGTTACCGCAACCACATTATTAGGGGAAACCTCCCATGTCAGCTCCAATGAACCTTTGTTAGTCACAAAAATGGGGCGTTCAGTTTTTGCCGAACAAATTAGAATATTGCGTACCAATTTGGCTTATCTTTCTCCAGGATCTAATCTACAAACGATCCTCTTCACTTCGAGTATTAGCGGCGAGGGCAAATCACTCCTCGCGCTTAATTTGGGAGCAAGTCTGGCAATGATGGACAAGAAAACAGTAATACTTGAATTTGATTTGCGGAAACCAAAGCTAAAGATGTTATTAAACATACAAAACACAAAAGGGATTAGTAATTTCTTGATCGGACATGTTGAGTTAGACAAGGCCATCTTGCCAATTAAAGACCAACCCAATCTAAGCATTATCACAAGTGGCTCTATTCCTCCCAATCCGGTAGAATTAATGGCAAACGGAAAACTTAAAGAGCTTTTTTTTGGATTGAGAGAGCGATTTGACTATATCATCATTGATGCTCCACCTATTGGAATTGTAACCGATGCACAGCTACTCGAAGAATATTCAGATGCCACGCTGTATATTTTAAGATGCAACTATACACCCAAAAGCTATCTGCATTTTATTGACTCATTAAATCGGGAAAAGAAATTAAAGCATATGAATTTGATTTTTAATGATGTAAAAGAAGAAGGACGTTATGGCTATGGCTATGGCTACACGGAAAAGAGCTAAATAAGGCCAGCCACAAATTATTTAAACAGATTTTAAAAAAGTTAAGCAGAAGTTAAGAAATAGTTGCCAAAGCTTTCACATAAGGGCTATAGGATATAAATTCACTTTAAAAGGCGGTCACAAAGGACTGCTTTTTTTTAGTTTACCTTTGTATCATGAATGAACAGATTTTTCCCTGGAGACATAAACGGAGATATAATTCTTATTCCGAATACTTTAAGCAATCATTCGGTGAGCGTGTTCAGAAAGTTGCAATCGATGC
>JAUZOX010000320.1 GCA_030706265.1 Bacteroidota bacterium
GTTGATGCCCTGGCACAATGCGGTAAAGAGGGCGGGGGAGGAGACACGCATGTCGCGCCCCACCAGTATCTTGCCGGTATTAAGCAGTGAAGGAATAAAATAGCCGATTCGGTATGCAATGTCTTCGGTGAGGTCTGCATCATAGACACCGCGGATATCATAAGCTTTGAAAATAGACATGGTATGGTTTTGTTTGGTATTATCTTCCTCCAGGTCTTTCACGTTTATTTTGAGCTGATAGCGTATTTTATATCAGCCCATCAGGGGTGTTTGTTTCAGCTCCCTGTTTTAACGATGAAACACCGGTGAGAGTTAAAATAAATATATATTCGTTTATTGGGTCTTTAATACTCAGTTCCTGCTTTACCGGTACTTATGCAATTACTTTTTTATATTGTGTGCATCAAGTGCTTTTTGGTATTTCTCGGCATTGATATGGTGGGCCTCGGGTGTACTGGCAAAGTTATGGTACCCTGAGAAATCTTCTTTTGCACAGAAATAAAGATAGTTGTGATGTGTAAAGTTTAACACGGCATCAATCGATTTACTGTCGGGCAGATAGATTGGCCCCGGGGGCAATCCCTTGTATTTATAGGTGTTGTATGGCGAGTTGATGTTTTTGTGCACGTTGAGCACGCGGTGTATTGTGAAATCATTCCAGGCGAAAACCAGGGTCGGGTCGGCCTGCAGCAACATTCCCTTTTTAAGCCGGTTAAGATAGACGCCGGCAATGACCGGTTTCTCGTCATTCTTGTTGCTTTCCTTTTCGACGATGGAGGCCAGGATGACTACCTGGGCGGGCTTGAGCTTAATGGCAGCCGCCTTGTCGAGCCGCTCCTTGTTCCAGAAATGCTTGTTCTCTTTGGCCATCCTTTCAAAGAATTCGTCGGGAGTGGTGTTCCACCACAGCTGATAGGAATTGGGGATAAAGAGGGTTAGGGCATTTTCTTTATTCAGCCCATACTTTTTCATAAACGCATTGTTGTTCAAATCGTTCAGCAGTGAGACCGAATCGGCTTCGAGTTGCAGGGAAATACGGCTTGCAAATTCCTGTTTGGTCCTGATGTTGTTGAATACCAGGACGACGGGTTCTTGTTTACCCGAACGCAACATCTGGAGGAGCCTGTGGTTGCCCATGCCGGGCAGCAGCATGTATTTTCCGGGCTTGATATGTTTGGGATAATTCATTCGCCGTGCCACAATCTTAAAGGTCGTCATGGACCGGATCAGACCCTTGGATTCCAGGGTGTTGAGAACGTCCTGGTATTTGGAACCCGTATGGATGTAAAACGGAGTCTTTTGCGAAACGGTCGTATTGGGTGCATAGATGACAAAGTAAACAGCCAGGAGTGCCAGGACGGCACAGGTTAATAAAAACAGAAAAACTTTTCGCATTCCACTCTTTTTCTTTGCCACAGGCTGTGAAGTATTGTCCGAGTTTCCGGATGGTTGGTTGGTATTTATATCTGACATGTTATTGGTAGTTTTTATTGATCAACTGAAGAAAATGAGCATCAACCCAACGGTTTCCCCTTCGCAACCATGCTTTCCGGATTCCTGTGATTTCAAATCCTTTATTGGTAAAGAGGTTGAGGCTGATTAAATTGTCGTCCGCCACTTCGCAGAAGAGCTGTTTGAGATTGAGAAACCTGAAGGTGTAATCGAATAAGAGGTCGAGTGCCTTAGCTGCATAACCTTTCTGGCGGTATTTCCTGTGGATCATGATGCCGACCCCTGCCCGCATGTGAAAGGGCTCGAAACTGTATAGATCCACCATGCCCACCGTTACAGGCTCCTTAGCGGTGGTCTCGATCATAAAACGCAACTGGCCCTGGGAATAGATATCGAGATGCGAATTTTCAATATACTGTTCAAGCACATAACGGGAAAAGGGAGCCGTGGTGCAACTCACATTCCAGAGTTCCTGATCGTTTTCCCAATTATAAAGCGTGTCTATATCCTTTTTCTCCAGCGCTCTCAATCGTATGTTCATCTTCCGTTAATGTGTTTTGAAGGCTTGCTGATCGAACCGGCCCGTATAGACCTGCCGGGCGGGACCTGTTAAAACGACGTTAGTGAAAGTGTTTTCGCTTTTATCGAAACTGACATGCAGGATGCCTCCCCTTGCCTTTACTTCGAAATCGGTTTTTCCGGTCCGGAGCGAGGCTGCCATTGCCGATGCGGTTACGCCGGTCCCGCAGGCCAGGGTTTCATCTTCAACCCCCTTCTCGTAGGTACGGACGATGATCCCGTCGGGCTTGATCTGAACAAAGTTAACATTGGTTCCTACGGGTGAAAATTGGGGCTTATATCTGATATTTCTGCCGACGGTTACCACATCGGCTGTTTCGATGTCTTCAACAAACAACACATAATGGGGCGTCCCGGTGTTGATAAAAATATGATCTTCGGATACTTCCTGCGGGGTGGCATTTTTCATGCTGATGGATACCTGGGTGACCGTATCTTCAATCCATTGGATTTCGGCGGTATGAGGACCATCATCGGCAATGAATTTTCCTTTTTCATTCATCGCCCCCATCGTGTGTGCAAAAGCGGAAAGACAACGCGCACCATTGCCACACATCGTGGCCCGACTTCCATCGGCATTGTAATAAACCATTTGAAAGTCGAATTCAGGGTGCTTCCGCAGGGATAATAAACCGTCGGCACCTACCCCGAAACGCCGGTCGCACAAGGTGGCAATCTGGGATTCGGTCAGGTTCAGACTATCGGTCCGTTCATCAAAGATGATGAAGTCATTGCCACATCCTTCGTATTTATAAAACTGGTAAATCATAGGGTTTAGAATTGCACCGTAAAATTAGTCATGAAAAGATTTCTTCCCTTATAATTATGACAAAAGTAACTAAATTTACTTGACACTATGACAAAAATTAATATTAACCTTTTTTAACAAGTGCCTATGAAACACCGTAATTGATTATATATTTTATAGTTAAATTCATAAAGATAAAAATCACGAATCTGACATAATTATCTAAGGCATAATTCTTGTAATTACTTGCCAATATTAAAACAAATAATAAATTTGATTGTTAAACTAAAAACTCAAAGAAAATGAAACGGTTACTGGGAACAATTGCAGTAGCGTTTGTCGGTGGAATGATGGCTCTGGGAGCACATTCCATACTGGCCAAAGGACATCAGGAAATTTATAATCCGGGTTACACTCCTGCACAATTTGCATCTTACACAGGGGGGGCTCCCGTGGTGGGTCCTGATTTAACAGTTGCTGCGCAAATCGGTGTACATGCTGTAGTACACATTAATACCGAATATCAGCGCAAACCTAACTACTATGACAACTTTTTTGACTTGAGAGACTTTTTTGGCGATCGTCAGGAATCGGAGAATATCCAGGGATCGGGCTCGGGAGTTATAGTTGCATCAGATGGTTATATCATTACAAACAATCACGTTGTTGACGAAGCGACCTCCATCAAGGTGACACTCGAAAACAAGCGGACATACGAAGCCAAGGTAATCGGAAAGGATCCGAATACCGATCTGGCACTTATTAAAATTGATGTTGTCAATCTTCCCACCATCCCCTTTGGCAATTCGGACCAGTTAAAATTGGGGGAATGGGTATTGGCGATTGGAAATCCTTTCAACCTTAATTCAACCGTTACTGCCGGGATCGTCAGTGCCATGGCCCGTGATATCAATATCATTAACGGTGCCGATGGTAAAGGGGTTGAAGCCTTTATCCAGACCGATGCCGTTGTAAACAAGGGAAACAGCGGTGGGGCACTTGTTAATCAAAATGGCGAACTGGTAGGAATTAATGCTGCCATTGCCTCGCCGACGGGATTATATGCCGGATATTCTTTTGCCATCCCGGTAAACCTGGTTAAAAAGGTTTATAAGGATCTGAGGGAAAGCGGTAAGGTTCGCAGGGGATACATGGGAGTCGCATTTCAGGAGATCGACAACCAGCTGGCGACCGATAAGGGCCTGAAGGTTACCGACGGGGTTTATGTCGGACAGGTATTTTCCAACAGTGCTGCAGAAAAAGCAGGGATCAAGCCAAAGGATGTCATTGTTGCCATCGAAAACAACCCAGTTAGCAGCGCATCGCAGGCTGCCGAGATCGTGGCTACAAAAAATCCGGGAGATAAAATTAAAATTTCTTTGGTCAGAGACAATAAACCGATTGAATTGTACGTTGTGCTGATGGAGAAACAGAGTACGGAAATCGTCAATAA
>JAUZOX010000321.1 GCA_030706265.1 Bacteroidota bacterium
CGCTTCCAGGTCGCGGGCATCTTTTCCGATAAAGAAAGGCTGCACCCGGTTAACAAAAACGGCATACAATGACTTCATCTGTCCGCTGTTGGCAACAGAGATCCCTTCGGCCCCATCTTTTGACCTCACCCGGCAAAGAAAAGTGTCTTTATAACGGAGGAGTTCCACCTTGTCGATGATCACCGGTGTCTTGAACAGCTCTTTTTTAAAAACCGGTTTGGATAAGACCTGATCCAGCCGGGCGTAGTCAACCGGATTGTCTGAGGTCGTTAATGCTTTAGTTGGAAAGGGGAGAGCGGCTGCCAGTCCGCCCAATGCGGCCGTTGTTAGGAAAGTTCTTCTGTTGGTTGCCATATGAAGTCGGTGTTAGTTATCGCTTTAATCGGGATTCCCTTTAAAAGGAGATTGGAGATCACCTTAGTTTGCAGGTATCAAAAATAAATATTTCCTCAGATAATCCAATAAAAGAAACCGGTTTTATAACGCTGAGCCAAAAGAAAATTAAAAAAAATCATCCTTTCGTGATTGTAAAAAGAAAAGGGATGAAACGAGCATGATTGAGAATCACAAACACCGATGAACCGAGCATATATGCGAGTTCCATCTGACCAATTTAATCAAATTATTTACAGATGAATGCAATGGAGAGAAGACAACAAAAAGCGATATATTCCCGGAGGAAGGGGGTATATGATAAGGACCCTTTTCCCCCGGAATCTTAGATCTTAAGTCCTGTCTTTTAACTGTTCATAGTTTTGGAGCGGAAATACGTTTTTATACGCCGGACGAATGATACGGCGGGCACTGAACGAGAGTTCCTCAAGCCGGTGGGCACACCATCCTGCGATACGCGACATTGCAAAGAGCGGGGTATAGACCGGCTGTTTGATGCCGATGCAGTTGTAGACAAATCCGGAGTAGAAATCGACATTGGCACAAACCCGTTTGGCAACCTTATCCCCTTTGAAGTCGTAGAATATCTGAGGGGCCAGGTTTTCAATCATTTCATAAAGCTCGAACTCTTCCAGACGACCTTTTTCCTGAGCCAGTTCACGGGCCTGCTGTTTTAACAGCACAGCGCGTGGGTCTGAAACCGTATAAACGGCGTGTCCTATACCATAGATTTTACCGGAACGGTCGTATGCTTTCTTGTTGAGCATTTTCAACAGGTAATCCGTGACTTCCTGGCTACTGGACCAATCCTTGATGTTTTCCTTGATATTGTCCATCATGCACAACACTTCATGGTTTGCTCCGCCATGCAGGGGCCCTTTGAGAGAGGCAAGTGCCGAGGCAACGGCAGAGTAAGTATCGGTGCCGGTGGAACTGGTTACCCGTATTGTAAAGGTTGAATTGTTACCGCCACCATGGTCCGCATGCAAAATCAGCGCCAGGTCGAGGATGTCGGCTTCGAGCCGGGTATACTTTCCTTCTCCTTTCATCATGAGCAGGAAGTTCTCGGCAGTGCTCAGATCGGGGTTAGGATGTCGAATCGAAAGCGTCTTGTGCTGATAATAATGGCGCATCGAATGGTAGGAATAGGCTATGATGGTCGGAAACTTGGCAATCAGGTTCAACGATTGGTTTACCAGGTTTTCAGGCGACGTATCCTCTGCATCTTTGTCCAGTGTGTATAAACCGAGCACGGAACGGGTCAGCATGTTCATGATATTCTGGCCTTTATTGCTTAGGATCATGCTATTGGTAAATTCGTCCGGTATCTCTCGCAACGATCCCATGTAGTGCATAAACTCGTTTAGCTCGGTTTCAGTGGGAAGCTTACCCGAAAGCAAGAGATAAATGACCTCGTCGAAACCATGCCGGTTTTGATCTTTTGCGCCCTGAACAAGATCGCGGACATCGATTCCACGATAGATGAGCTTACCGTCGATGGGAACTAAAACATTTCCTTCTTTTTGATAGCCCACTACATCGGCAACATTGGTAAGACCAACCAGAACACCGGTATGGTCTGCGTTGCGAAGTCCGCGTTTCACACTATATTTTTCAAACAGCTGAGGATCGATCTCCGCTGCCTGAACCACTGAATCGGCAAGGTGCTTAACAATTGAAGGGTTGTTTAACTTAATCATCGTATTTTTATTTATATTTATACACTTGGTTATAGGAAATGTAACACAGTAATCGGGTTATCAGGATGTTTTTGCTTTTGGGGGAGGGCATGCGACCCTTCAAAATGACTCCTGAAAGCCCACTGGAGGAATCGTATTTGTCCGTTTTCCTATTGCTTAAAAAGGGCGACTTTACAAGGTGTACAAAAGTACACACATTCTTTTTAAGAAACAAGTCACTGATTGTGTTCACTGTTATGGGTTAACAGAAAATAACAAGATCGTTTTATTTTGTTAAGATGCGCGCATTGGCGCATCTAATTGTCTGGACTGCACGATGTATCGTCTTAGGAATCCGGTCTTATAAATGAGTGTATATTCATAAATGAATATTTATATGTATAAATATACACTTGTATTCATGCTATTACCGGTCAGCCTCCTGGAATCGGACATACCTGTTCAAAAAAGTCTTTTTAAGTGTTCCGGAAAATATATCCCATAAAAAGGTTCGGCTAAGTAAAAGGGTTGCGCAGGCAAAATACACATTATCGACACACGTTGTTTCCCCTTTAAGATACGGGGCGACCATAAGCCATCACGTGTAAGAGTTATTTTATTTATAACTTTGGGCCATCATTTTAAGTGCGTCGGGTTTTAGGGCATAAGCAGCACAAAATAGCACTTTGGTCTTGTTTAACTACTTTAACTACAATTGTGATGTATGGATTTTCATCCGTAAATAATTTTATTAAATAGGTCGTATGGAACTCGCATTGATGATTTTTATACGATAATAATTTTATTAAATAGGTCGTATAGAGCTCGCAGTATGCTCGGTTCATCGTTGTTTGTGTTTTCAAAACATGCTCGTTTCATCGATTGACAAAATTGATTTCCAATGAAACCATTATTCCATAAGACTCGCTTTTCGTCAACACTTGGACTTAACAATATTTTCCGCTCACTCCGGTACCGGAATTACCGTTATTTCTTCTATGGACAGAGCATCTCCCTGATCGGGACCTGGATTCAAAGAATCGCGGTTCCCTGGCTGGTTTATGATTTGACGGGATCGGTATTCTATCTGGGATTGGTGGGTTTTGCCGGTCAGATCCCGACCCTGTTACTGGCTCCTTTTGCAGGTGTGCTGATCGACCGTTGGAATCGTTATGTGATCCTGGTGATCACTCAGATACTTTCCATGATTCAGGCCCTGCTGCTGGTATTCCTGGTCTTTAATAAATCGATAGAACCCTGGCACATCATGCTTTTAAGCGCTTTTCTTGGCAGCATCAATGCTTTTGACATGCCGGCACGTCAATCCTTTGTGGTCGACATGATCGAAAAGAAGGAGGATCTTGGTAATGCAATTGCGTTAAACTCTTCCATGTTTAACAGTGCCAGACTCATCGGGCCTTCCATTGCCGGGGTCCTGATATCCCTGACGGGAGAGGGCGTTTGTTTTCTGATCAATGGGTTGAGCTATATTTTCGTGATCGTATTCCTGTTGAAGATGAAAATTCCCGTCCGTAAGGCCCAAAGCCAAACGCCTGAAGGTTTCAAGGGGTTCAGGGAAGGGGTCTCCTATACCTTTGGCTTTCAACCCATCCGCTACATTATTTTGTTGCTTGCATTGGTCAGTTTGATGGGAATGCCCTATACCGTGCTGATGCCGGTTTATGCCAAGAGTATCCTTCACGGTGGATCACATACGTTCGGATTCCTGATGGGGGCCACGGGGGTAGGTGCCTTTATAGGGGCCATCTATATGGCTTCCCGCAGAAACGTTGTAGGCCTTGAAAAGATCGTGCCCCTGTTTGCAGCCGTATTCGGACTGGGACTCATTGCGGTCTCCTTTTCACATACCTTCCTGATCTCCATGATACTGATGGTGGTAGTCGGTCTTGGAATGTTACTGCAGATGACTTCCTGCAACACGATATTACAAACCATCGTGGATGATGACAAACGGGGACGGGTCATGAGTTTCTATGCTATGGCATTTGCCGGTACGGCTCCTTTTGGAAGCCTG
This sequence comes from Bacteroidota bacterium, assembly GCA_030706265.1. GTDB lineage: Bacteria > Bacteroidota > Bacteroidia > Bacteroidales > Cfx3-03 > Cfx3-03. Next base: position 4,108 of record JAUZOX010000321.1, read on the forward strand.
ATGGCTGGAGGGTTGGCCAGTAGAATAGGAGTTCCCAATACCCTGATATTTGGGGGCGTGTCCTGTATTCTGGGTGCCATGATCTTTGCAAGGAG
>JAUZOX010000322.1 GCA_030706265.1 Bacteroidota bacterium
AAACTTTGGTTTAGAATCGCGGGCACTATCTTCGGATTAGTCGGCATCCTGCATCTGCTCAGGGTTATTACCAATATCCGGATCGTGATCGGTGAATGCTCCATCCCTGTTTGGTTTAATTTGTTAGGACTCTTTGGCGCCTCTTTTCTGTGCATTTGTTTATGGCGCATGTCTTTTAAAGTGAAAGAGTGAATAAAAAAGTCCTGACAAACTGAAATTGTTTGGTATGGAGGATGATTTTCATCCGAAAATAATTTGATTAAAAAGGTCGTATGAAGCTCGCACTGATGATTTTTATACGGCTATTGTTTGGTCGTATAGAGCTCGCATAAATGCTCGGTTCTTGGGTGTTTGTGATCTTCAATCATGCTCGTTTCATCAAACGAGGGGAGTGTGGCCATGATACCCTCAGTTTCACTTTAGTTAACATTTAACTGCTTTTTTGCGTTTGAACAAATCATATCTTTACAACGTGAAAAAAAGACAGTTTTCTATATGTTAATTAAATGGTATTCAGTAGTATAGTATTTCTTCTGTTTTTTCTCCCGGCATTCTTATTGTTATACTACCTGGCCGACAGGAAATACAAGAATATGATAGTGCTGCTTTCCAGCATCTTTTTCTACAGTTGGGGAGCGCCAAAATTTATATTCGTTATACTGCTTGTTTCCTTTCTTGATTTTTATCTTGTAAAGTGGATGTCGGATTCCACGACCAGCTGGTATCGAAGAATGTTGCTCACCCTCTCTGTGTCGGTCAATCTGGGCCTGCTTATTTATTTCAAGTACTCCAATTTCTTTATCGAAAATATCAATTCACTGCTTTCGGTTTTAGGAGATCGAAACATTCACTGGACCAAATTGGTTTTGCCACTTGGAATCTCTTTCTATACCTTCGAAACGATTACTTATGTCGTGGATGTTTACAGGAAAGTCCACAAACCGCTTACCAACTTTTGGGATTATCAGCTCTATATCATCTTGTTTCCAAAGCTCATTGCGGGTCCGATCATTCGGTATCATGATCTGGCAGACCAGATCACCGACCGCTCTGATAACGAAACCACCGATGACCGGCTTATCGGCTTCTACCGTTTTGTCATCGGTCTTGCCAAAAAGGTGTTGATTGCAAACCACCTGGGAATACAGGCCGATGCCATTTTTGCAATGAATTATCATGGATTGGATTCATACACGGCATGGGTTGGCATTCTGGCCTATACTTTTCAAATCTATTTCGACTTCTCGGGCTATTCCGATATGGCCATTGGGCTGGCAAGGATGATAGGTTTCAAATTTCCCGAAAACTTTAATAACCCTTATACCTCGGGAAGCATCACCGAGTTCTGGCGGCGGTGGCATATTTCATTGGGCAATTGGATGCGGAACTACCTGTATATTCCTTTGGGAGGCAACAGGGTCAAAACCAAAAGACGGTTATATTTCAACCTCTGGATTGTCTTTTTAGCTTCCGGATTATGGCATGGCGCTTCCTGGAGTTTTGTGCTGTGGGGTGCATACCATGGATCCTTTTTAGTGCTTGAACGGGGCTTTCTGCATAAGTTTTATGAAATGATCGGGAAATGGCCTGCCAGGGTCATCACCTTCCTTCTCGTGACCATCGGATGGGTTTTCTTTCGTGTGGAGAAAATAGGCGACGCCTTCCTCTTTCTGAAACAGATGTTTTCGTTTAATTTCAAACCTGTGATGGCGTTTGACCCAGAGTTTTATACCTTTTTTCTGTTGGCTGCTTTTTTTGCCTTCTTTACTGTTTTCGAAAGAGGACAGCGGATTCAGGATGCCATCTTTGCAAATGTCTACACGACGCGGCGACACATTTCACTTTCCCTGATCACCATCATGCTGCTGATGATCTCGATCGGGACCATTACAACACTTGGTTTTAATCCGTTCATCTACTTTAGGTTTTAGCAATGGGAAAAAGAGCCATAAAAACAAGGAAAATAGTGTTGCTGACACTTTCGGTACTGTTGGTTTGTCCGGCGATACAGTATTTCCTTGCACCTTTCTATATCGCGCCGCTGAAGGGAGCTATTGTTCCTTCTCAGAAGAGTGCGTTTACATGGTCAGGATGGTACTCGGGTGACTTTCAAAACAAAGAGGAGAAATATCTCAATGATTCGTTTGGTTTCCGAAATCTGTTTGTCAGAATTAACAACCAACTATTGTTTAACCTGTTCCATAAAGCAAAAGCCAATGGGGTCGTCATTGGTAAAAACGGATATCTGTTTGAAGAACATTATATCAACGCATATTATGGTTCTGATTTTATCGGCAACGACAGTATCAGACACCGTATGGAACGGTTGAAATACATTCAAAACAGCCTGTCGAAATTAAATAAGACCCTCCTCATCGTATTTGCTCCGGGCAAAGCCTCGTTCTATCCGGAATACATTCCCGAAAAGCTGAAGACCAAAAAGCACACCACAAACTATGAACAACATTTAAAACTGGCGAAAGAGTTTGGAATCAATTACATTGATTTCAACCGGTACTTTATCGATCATAAATACACTTCCCCCTATCCGCTATATCCCAAGCAAGGCATTCATTGGAGCTTTTACGGCTCCTGCATTGCGGCAGATTCCATCGTGAAATGCATCGAAAGAATCCGGAAGATTAAAATGCCGCACCTTTTCTGGGATAAGGTGTACATGGAAGACGCCAAAGAAAGTGATTATGACATCGGCGACGGAATGAACCTTTTATTCAGGCAACCCGGCGAAAAGCTGGCCTATCCCCACCTTGAATTTGAATCCGCATCTGGAAAGACAAAGCCATCCCTCCTCGTCATCTCAGACAGCTTCTACTGGGAAATGTATTCCGCGGGAATAACCAGGCTTTTCTCCACGAATCATTTCTGGTATTATAACAGGGATGTCTATCCCGATTGTACAAAGTGGCCGCTTACGACAAGCAAGCTGGATATGAAAAAAGAAATCATGCAACATGACGTCATCATGATCATATCAACCGAAACCACTCTGAAATCAATGGGCTGGGGATTCATTGAAAAAGCTTACCAAACTCTCAGGGAGATGAACAAATGCCAAAACAACTAGGAGCAAGAAAACAGCAGCTACTTATTTTTTCATCGCTTCACGCATCCTAACCTCGGCGTCGTCACTCCAGTAGCCGCATTCAAGACGGAAAAACACAGAGGTATAGGGTATAGTAAGTTTCGTCTTGATCAGCAATACCTTGAATGTCTTTCCTGCTTCATCGAGCATTGAAATAATGTCCTCGTGAAGCAACGTCTCGACGTTTGCTTTGGGGAGGATGTTGTTTAAGGCATTCCGGTAACTTGTAACCCCCGAAGCATCTGTTTCCGAAACAAACGATAGTTCTTTATCAATAAAGATATGAGAACGAACATGACTTTGTTTATTCAGTTCATCGATGACCGTTTTAACCGCCTCTTCCTGTGGCTCGTCACACATGAGGGTTTCTATTCCTGAACTGATCTGATCGGGATAAGCAGCATCAACAACGACGATCCAGTTGCGATGACCTAAGAGTGGCAACCGGTCGGAAAGTGTTTTCTTCCAGTCTTGTGCAGTGTTGTCTTTCATAAAAAGCATAGTTATTAGTAAAAATGGCAAATATAAAAGAAAATGTTTTTTCGGAATGATTCCTTAAAAGTAATTTAGGGTCTGGTGAAAAACTCAGCAGAGATTTTTTAAGCTGTCCTTTTCAGCCTTGGATTGAAGCACCGACGCCTTGGTTTGTCCTGAATATCTTCAATAAATGCCGTTGAGGATTTTCACAGTGCCTTTGTGAAAAACTTTTTAGCATATTAGATCAGCGGCATAGCGGAGCCTCCCCAGCCAATTTGACCGGGTTAAGCACCGGGAAGAGGCAGGCGATCCTTGATTCGCCTGTATCTCTGAGACTGTTGCTGATCCGGTCTGAACCATATGCGGTTTTGGCTTGTCCAGACTTACCCTCTATGGTATTCTCCCGGACTTGAATTTCTTAAAGCCCCTTTCTTTAAAAATGAAGTGCAACCCAAAAAGAAACGACCCTTTTGAGGCTCATTGAAAATTGTCTAAAAAAAGGGTTAGGATATTGGTATATGAAGTGTATATAAAGGGTATATAATTGGTCCCTGTCTCGCACATGTTTCGCTGTTGTTTCGTACGTGTCTCGTACGTGTTTCGTACTATAGAGCGAGACA
>JAUZOX010000323.1 GCA_030706265.1 Bacteroidota bacterium
CCAAAGTCCACAACTTCATAACCCGCAGCTTTTAATTGCGGGATCAGTAATTCTTTTAAAGCATAACCGCCATGATCTGCTGCTATGCCAATGCGTTTTAATTTGTTCATTTATTTGTTTTTATCGACGTTAATCACCCTGTTATAAAAAGAAAACGTTTGAAAATCGGAAATGTTAAAATTACATCTATAAAATTTATAAGCAATTAGCAAGTCAACCAATATTAAAAATTGGCGATAATTAATTATCAAACGATTTTCAAAATATTGCTTAACATTAAAAGGATTCATCTTAAAAGCAGGTCTGTTATCCCGATGAACGACAAGGGTTGTCTTTCACTTTGTAGACTTATTAACAATAATACAACAAATCGGTCTTTAACAATTCATCAACCCTGTTGTTAAAAGGAGTTGCAGGAAAACTTTTCCATGCCAATAAGCAAAGCCACTGTGGAAGAGATTCGATCCTATTCTTATCGTGATTTATCAGATGAGGGTGCAAGTCATGATTGTTTAAGTTTCATTGTTTAATTCTTAAATTCTAAATGTTATGTATGCGATTACCGGTGCGAGTGGCCATATTGGAAAAGCCATCGCTATTGAATTATTATCAAAAGGAAAAAAAATAAGGGCTATAAGCCGAAATGCAGATCATCTTAAAGACATAACAATCAAAGGAGGTGAAGCCTGTATCGGAGACTTATACGATTCCGCATTTGTTCAAAAAGCATTTGCAGGCTGTGAGGCTGTATTTTGCATGATACCGCCCAATATGCAATCACCCGACTTTAAAAGAGACCAGGAAAGAATAGTTACCAATTTTGTGCAATCCGTAAAAGCCAATAATATTAAATACATTGTACTTTTAAGCAGTATCGGTGCCCATTTACGTAAAGGGGCCGGAATAGTCGATGGTTTGGGCTATTTGGAAGAACGGTTTTCGGAATTAAAAGACATCAATGTAATAAATTTGCGCTGCGGATATTTCATGGAAAACATCCTGGGTCAGCTTGAAATGATCAAACAAACCGGATTGATGGGATCATCGATCAAGGGCGATATTGCTTTTCCAATTGTTGCAACAAAAGATATTGCCAATGTGGCGGTAAAATGGTTGCTTAATCTGAATTTTAAAGGCAATACCATTCAATACGTTCTCGGACAGCGTGATATTGCCTATAATGAAATCACCCAAGTAGTTGGAAATGCGATAGGAAATCATGACCTGCGATATGTCCAATATTCTTATGAGGATGCGGAGAATGGAATGATTCATGCTGGATTCTCAAAGAATGTCGCGCATTTGATGCAGGGTTTGGCAGAGGCGTTTAATTCCGGAAAAGCGCTGAACGCACATACGCGCACGCGTGACAACAGTACTCCAACCTCTTTAGAGGAATTTGTAAAGTCGTTAAAAATCAAAAAACGGCTAGCTGACATGCACGTTTAAATTTCAAAAGCGGTTATGATCAAGACATAACCGCTTTTTAATTAAATAAATATCAGCGATTTCATCATTAACACCCAAGCATTGCTTACTTTTGCTTTGAATTATGGAACGAGCATGTCTGGAAACACAAACACCGATGGCCCGGGCATCCATGCTAGTTCCATACGACTAGTTTAATACAGATTATTTTGGTATTAAATGCAACTAGACTTAATAATCCTATAATATATCCGATGAACCAGGTTCTTACGCTTTACCAGGTAGATGCGTTTTCCGATAAGTTATTCCAAGGAAATCCTGCCGGTGTATGTATCTTAAAAGAATGGCTCAATGAGCGCTTAATGCAAAAAATAGCTGCGGAAAACAATCTTCCCGAGACCGCTTTTATTGTTCAGAAAAAAAATGAAGTGGAAATCAGATGGTTTACCCCCACTGTCGAGGTAGACTTATGCGGCCATGCCACGCTAGCCAGTGCACATGTTTTGTTTTCCTATTATTCAACTCCGGATAACACGATTCATTTTTATTCTCCCCGCAGCGGAAAACTGGAAGTGGAAAGGAATGGAGAATGGCTGACACTTGATTTCCCAAAAGATGTTTATTCAAAAATTGAAGTTCCCAATATCCTTGTGAATGCATTTCAAAGGAGTCCCATTGAGGCTTTCAGAGGAAAGTCCGATTTCCTTTTGATTTTTAATTCCCAGAAAATAATCGAGGAGTTGAATCCCGACTTATCGATGATCGCTTCCGTCGGGGGACGCGGCGTAATTGTTTCTGCACCTGGAAATGAAGTCGACTTTGTATCCCGATTTTTTGCTCCCCAATCCGGTATCAATGAAGATCCGGTGACAGGCTCTGCACATACAACCCTTGCCCCATACTGGAGCAAGAGAACCGGTAAGAAAAAACTTACCGCGTTGCAGCTATCAAAAAGAAGAGGCGAATTGATCTGCGAGGTTAAAGACCTGAGAGTGTTGATTTCAGGAAAAGCTGTGACCTATCTGATCGGAGAAATAGCAATTTAAGGACAAGGTTGACCATACTTTAATCATGTTAAATAAAATAAAAGTCATTGGTTTTGATGCTGATGACACCTTATGGGTTAATGAACCCTACTTCCGCAATGCAGAATTCAGGCTTGCCGATTTATTGAAGCCCTATACTCCCGGCACAGATATTGTTGACGAACTCTTTAAGACTGAAATAAAGAATCTTGAGCTGTATGGATATGGTGCAAAAGCCTTTACACTTTCACTTATCGAAACTGCCGTAAAGCTAACGGGTAAACAGGTCCCGGCTGCCATTATTAATGAAATCCTGGCAATGGGACGATCATTGATGAACATATCCATCGAATTAATTGACAGTGTCGACAAGGTATTGCCCCGGCTGCAACCTCATTATAAACTGATTGTTGTCACCAAGGGTGATTTATTGGACCAGGAGCGGAAACTAAAAAAATCAGGACTTCTCCCTTATTTCCATCACATCGAAATAATGAGTGATAAAAAAGAAACGGACTACCAAAAATTAATTGACTATCTGGAGATTCTCCCTGAAGAATTTATGATGGTCGGAAATTCCCTGAAGTCGGATATTCTTCCCGTAATCCGCATTGGAGGAATAGGGGTTCATGTTCCGTTTCATACTACATGGCAGCATGAGACGGTGAATGAATTGCCCTCACAACCTTATTATGAGATTGAATCCTTAAGCCAGCTACCCGACATCATGGCGGATTTTCTTTAATGTCGCAAAACTATTTATCCATAAATAACAAAGCCGGATATAAAAACATTTCCACTGATGAATACCCTTATTTTGATAATAAACCCCGGGTAAGCATCAGTGGAATTTTTTTTATGCCATATCTGCTTTCGAATTCCCTGTTGTCGTCAACTGGAGTTGCCGGCCCCTGATCCGTAGTGGAAATGGCGAAAATCCTGAAAGCAACGTTATATAAATTCCTCGCTCAACCGATCGTTAAACCGGTGGTAAGGTCTGAATATTACCGGTAATGCCCTCCGACATGGCCACCGTAATGTACGCCACCTCTGAGTATGATCGTTGGGCCCCAGTAACCGCCATAACTGTATGGCCATCCAAAATAAGGATATCCGTAATAAAATCCACCGTATCCCGGCCACCAATAATTATAAGCATCATATTGTGCGTTGCGGATAGCCGAATTTATATGTGTCTGTTCCATATAATTGATGACACTATCCGACACGCCCTGCTTCTGCAATTTGGCCAATTGATCGGCTTTTAAATTATAGCCAGTATGAGACCGCTTAATTTTCGAAATGATATCCTTTGAAGAGACACCATCCTTTGACATTTGGATGATATCGGGAACTTTAACCATGGATTCACGCGGTTGCGTATAGATGACGCAACTCTGCAGGAATAAAAGGCCACTTGTCATTAATAGTAAGGCAAGTACGTGGTAGGATTTGATTAGCGTTTTCATTTTTAGTACCTCCATTTATAGATTGATTATTTACTTTAAAGTCCTTTATCACAAAGCGGTACAATAATGAAATCATTTCGGGATTTTAAATTCAATATTTCCTTCCAATTTGATCGGTCATCATTGTTTAACCTTCATCTCATCTGACCTTGCTTATCCCTTTATGACCTGGTCACATCCGGAATATTCATTGGTCAGTTTTCAATTACTTTATAAATAATTTTTTCAATCGTAAACATTCATCATATTCTGCGGCACCTTTA
>JAUZOX010000324.1 GCA_030706265.1 Bacteroidota bacterium
AAGACATACCTGACAGAACAGGAATATCAGCAAGTCATCGATCGGATAAAAGCACAGCTTTAATCCGCAATACTTTCAGGCAAGCCGAGATACCGCATACGGCTTGCAAAATCCCGTTACATTAATACCGTAACGGGATTTTTTGCTTTTTTAAAGAAAAGACGGATTCCCATTGATTTATCAAAGATTTTTGTACTTTTAACTCTTGAACAATTTCAGTTAATATGGAATTTGTACATAATTATAATTACTAAAAATCAACTATATAAACAAAACAAAAATGAAAAAATATGCTATCGGAGCCGATATTGGCGGAAGTCACATCAGCTGCGCCGTTATCGACTTGGATAAAGAGTCTATTCTGAAGGAAACTTTCGCGACACAAAAAGTAGACAATCAGGCATCAGCAGATGCTATTCTTGACAACTGGACCATCGCTTTAAGAAAATCACTCGCACATATAGACCGGACTCAACTTGCTGGCATTGGTTTTGCCATGCCCGGACCTTTCGATTATGCCAATGGGATTGCCATGTTTACCGAGAGTGTTGCCAAATATCAAAATCTGCATGGCATCAATGTTGCCGACCGGCTTAAAGAGAATTTAGGGTTAAACGGCAGCACTGGAGTCAGGTTTATGAACGACGCCTCAGCCTTTGCGATTGGAGAAGCATGGTTGGGTAAAGCCGCAAAAGAGGATCGTTCCGTATCCATCACCCTGGGAACCGGTTTTGGATCTGCCTTTGTCGACAATGGAGTCGTTGTCGTAGAACGGGATGATGTTCCCAAGCTGGGTTGCGTCTGGCATCTTCCTTACCACGATGGCATTGCCGATGATTCATTTTCTACCCGTTGGTTCATCAAAGAATATGCAAGCCATTCAAACCACCAGGCAGAGGGTGTTAAAGAAATCGCAGTCAAGGCAACTTCGGACCCGATAGCCAAAGAAATCTTCGTCGAATTTGGAAACAATCTGGGTGAATTCCTGGGTCCATGGCTGAAAAAGTTCCAGGCCAAGGCTTTGGTCATTGGTGGAAACGTAACAGGCGCCTACAACCTTTTTGGAAAGCCCTTCGAACAGGCATTAAAGAAACAAAATGTTACAGCTGCCATTCATATTTCCGATCAAATGGAAGACTCTGCAATCATCGGGAGCGCCCGCATGTTTGATCCTGTCTTTTGGGAAAAGATCAAACCCCTCTTGCCCAAGATGTAACATCAATGACCTCAACTTTGGAAAACGCTCTTCATGATATAAATATTTACTATTAACAATCATTATTTCTTCAATGAAACGAGCATGTCAGAAAACACAAATGCGGATGAATTCTTTCATGCGAGTTCCATATGACCGATTTAACACAAATTAAATACGTATGAAACAAGAAACGTCAATGTCTAAAGTACTTCCCGTACTATTTGGTTTTTTCATCATGGGCTTTGTTGATGTAGTAGGCATCGCAACCAGTTATGTAAAAAAAGATTTTGGACTGACCGACACCCTTTCCAACCTCCTACCCATGATGGTGTTTTTATGGTTTTTCGTCCTTTCTGTTCCGACTGGACTGTTGATGAACAAAATAGGCAGAAAAAAAACTGTCGTGATCAGTATGGTCATTACTTTTCTAGCCATGCTCATCCCGCTGTTGGTTTATAAGTTTTCAGTGATCCTGTTTGCATTTGCCCTGTTAGGTATCGGCAACACCATCCTCCAGGTTTCCCTCAATCCGCTTTTAACCAATGTCGTAAGAGGTGACAGACTGACCAGCAGCCTTACCTGGGGTCAGTTCATCAAAGCCATTGCATCGTTCCTGGGTCCTATCATTGCTGGGTTTGCAGCTGCCAGCCTTGGCAACTGGAAAATGCTTTTCCCTATTTTCGCTTTGATTACGTTGCTTTCCAGTTTGTGGTTATACTTTACGCCCATCCATGAGGAGCCCGTCACCGGAAAGACCTCTTCTTTTTGGGATTGTTTAAAACTACTGGGTGATAAGAGCATTCTCTTGCTCTTCCTGGGTATCTTTTTAGTTGTAGGGGTGGATGTAGGCTTAAATACCACCATTCCGAAATTTCTGATGGAACGTTGTGGCATAGTCCTCGCCCAGGCCGGATTAGGCACAAGCCTCTATTTTGCAGCCCGTACTACCGGTGCATTCATTGGAGCCATTTTGCTGGCTAAACTTTCTCCCCGCAAATTTTTCATTGTCAGCATGGTGATTGCGATTGCAGCAATGGCATGTGCTTTGTTTTTAAGCAATCTGTGGACATTGCTGGCCATGATCTTTGTGCTTGGTTTCACCGTTGCCAATGTATTCTCGATTGTATTCTCTGCAGCCCTGCAAAAGAAACCGGAACGTGCAAACGAGATCTCGGGGTTGATGATCATGGGTGTTTCAGGTGGAGCGCTCTTTCCCTGGTTAATGGGTGCAGCTTCCGATATCTATCACTCTCAGGGCGCTGCATTTGCAGTACTGCTCTGCTTGTTGTGCTATTTACTGTTCCTGGCATTTAGACTGAAAAAGAGTTAATACCAGACTTGAATAAGATCTAAGCGTGTCTCAAAATAAAATATGAGACACGCTTTTTTTATGGCTATCATTTCCGGTAATAATCAGTGGTTAAACCTCTTCAGGATGATGATTTCTTTGCGATTTCTATGTGACCCCAGGCTATATTAATCGTATAGGTCCGGAGAATCAATTCATCATCAATCCCGGTTTCTTTCAAAACCAACTGCTTCCTTTACTTTCCTTCTTAAAAACCGGATCTGAATGATCAGGAATCCTTCTTCTGTTCAAAATCTCTATGCCAGATATTGGCCAATTATGTGCCGTATGCATGCCGTATTTACGCCGTATTGTATCATATGGCAAAAATACGGCATTGATACGGCATTGATACGGCAAACGTACGGCTTAAATCACGAGTTTCATCCTAATTATAGTTGACTATTCCTATCAGCTGTCCGAAAACGGATTGTCCGAAAAAAAAAGTAGTTTTGCTCATTGTAGTTATTTGATCGCAAAACAAAGCTACAATTTTAAGGGGCCGGACCTCGGTTCGGCTTCCTTTATTTCTTTAATTTTTTACCGGACAGGTGTAATTAAAAATATTTAAGCTTAATACCGCCCTCAACTTTTTCGACTGATCCCTTTTTCACTCTTTCTTTGATAGTGTGAAGCTGTCGCAAATGTCACGGGCAGCCTCGCATTCGGTAATGGACTGTTTTAAAGGAGACATTCCAAAGCGTTGACCTATTTAAAATGCTATGCTCCGTCGTACTTGCTGCCGAATGCCAAATCACCTGCATCACCCAGTCCGGGGACGATATAGGCCTGGGCTGTCAATTCATCATCAACGGCTCCAAGCCAAAGGGTGACCTCATCCTGGGACAAGTTGCGTTTCATAAATTCAACTCCTTCCTGACTGCCCAGGATGGAGACGATATGGGTGTGTTTGGGCTTTCCCTTTGCAAGCAAGGCCTTATACGACAACAATATGGAAGAACCCGTAGCCAGCATCGGGTCGCAAAGGATCAGCACTTTTCCCGTCAGATTGGGACACGAAACATATTCGAGTTGAATTTTGAAAGAGCCATCCTTACCGGGCTTACGGTAAGCAGTAACAAATGCATTTTCAGCATGGTCAAAAAAACCAAGTAGTCCCTGGTGAAGAGGCAATCCGGCCCTGAGGATAGTTGCAATCACCGGCGTTTCCAGAGGTAGTTGCATCAGTGCTGATCCCAGTGTTGTCAGCACTTCCGTTTCCTCGTATTGCAGCGTCTTACTAATTTCATAGGCAAAGATTTCTCCCAGCCTTTCCATGTTTCGACGAAAGCGCATGCTGTCTTTCTGAATCTCTGCATCACGCATCTCGGAGATAAAAACATTCATCACGGAGTTATGTACCCCTAAAATATTGACCATGTCACTCATTTTTTCAATTCTGTAGTGCAAATGAAGCTAGATCACAAAGATACAATTATTGCAAAAATGTTATCCAATAAAAAAAGAGACAAATTCAATCTTTCTTTATTTTTCGGTAGAGCGAATATGCCATTTTAAGAAAAGGAGGCAGATTATTCATTTTCAGTCTGGTATAGCCTTGTCCGACCGATCCGAAACTCCCGTAAAAACGTGCAAGTCCCGGCTGTACGGAACCTTCAAAATCGAGGACCAG
>JAUZOX010000325.1 GCA_030706265.1 Bacteroidota bacterium
GTCAGGGAGAAGGTGAACGCTTCTTTCCAGTTTCTGATTTCAGGTTTAACAATGATACGGGTTAACAAATTGTCTTTACCCACAGCCGATGTCGTACCGGTTAACGAAAGGATGCCCACCCCTTTAGGCGCTCCTTTGACGATGCTTCCCTTTCCCTGGTATCTGACGATATAGCCTTCATTTGCCAGCTTATCCAGCGCCTTCCTGATGGTAGGACGGGTAACCTTATGCACTGCACACAATTCATTTTCAGAAGGAAGCAAGTCCCCTTCCGAGAAAACGCCATCGGTAATATGTTTCCTCAGAATTTCATATACTTTCCGGTGTTGTGGAATTGATGGCTCAATTTGCATAATGCGAATTTAATGAATACCTGAACAAACGACAAAAGTAATCGATTCCTAAACAAAAAACAATATGTATTTACATGATAAAAAAACGCACGTTGCATCATACTGCTATATATCAACATTATACAATATTTTTTTATTATTTTAAAAATAAATTTAATTTTTACTTGTAAACACAAGTTCAAAAAAATAACTTTGCAAAAAATATTTTTCTATGGCTACAGTCGTTATTATGCCTAAGCAAGGCCAATCTGTTGAAAGTTGCATCATTACGGAGTGGAATAAAAAGAAAGGGGACAAGGTTACCAAAGGAGAAGTGCTCTTCTCTTACGAAACCGATAAAGCCTCATTCGAAGAAGAAGCTCCTGTTGATGGAATTTTATTAGATCTTTTTTTTCAGGAAGGTGATGATGTTCCTGTATTAACCAATGTTTGTGTCATCGGAGCCGAAGGCGAATCGGTGGCAGAGTTCATGCCCGGTAACGCTGCTCCTGCTGCTGAACCGGAAGTAAAACCTGCTGTCGTCGAAGAAGCTGCAAAACCCGTTGCCCAAGCGGCCGGCACAGTTCAGAGTGCTCCTGTTGCTGCGGGTGCGTCATTTGTTTCGCCCCGCGCGAAGAATCTGGCCGCAAAAGAAGGCATTTCGCTTGAGGGCATCGCAGGGAGCGGTCCCAAAGGCAGAGTAATCGAACAGGATATCCGCAAAGCGATTGAAAGTTCACCGAAGGTTACTCCGTTAGCCAAAAAGATTGCAGAAGAAGAAAAACTGCAACCCGTATCCAGTGGAACCGGACTCGGCGGTGCTGTTACTTCAAAGGACCTGACACCTCAAAATCAGGTTTACGGAACAGACTTCGAAGTCAAGAAACTTTCCAACATGCGCAAGCTCATTGCAAAAGCAATGCACAGTTCACTTCAGAACTCAGCTCAGCTCACCCACCATTTGGGTGCCGATGCACGTCGCATGATGGAGTTGCGCAAGAAAGTTAAAAAGGCAACCGACAACGGTTACCCCACAAATATCACAATCAACGATATGGTTTGCTTTGCCGTGATCAAGGCATTGCAAAAATTCCCGCAGGCCAATTCACATTTCCTTGGCGATTCCATGAAGTATTTCAAGAAAATACATCTGGGCGTTGCCGTTGACACCGATCGTGGCTTGATGGTTCCGGTTCTTCGGAATGCCGACGACCTCTCCATTCAGGGAATATCCAATCAGTTAAAGGAACTGGCTACCCAATGTCGCAACGGAAATATCAATCCCGATCTTCTTTCTTCCGAAGCTGCATCATTCACCGTTTCTAATCTTGGTAATTACGGTGTTGAGATATTCACCCCGGTAATCAATCTGCCGCAAGCTGCCATTCTTGGCGTAAATACCATCGTACCAAGGCCCAAAAACTTAGGCGACGGCGTTTATGGTTTCGTTCCCTATATCGGTTTAAGCCTCACCTATGACCATCAGGCATTAGACGGTGGCGAAGCAACCCGTTTCCTGAAGCAGATTGCCATTGAGATTGAAAACCTTGAATTTGAACTTTAATAAAGCGGATATTATTCATGAGTAAAACATTCGATTTAGCAATAATAGGCGGTGGACCTGCCGGATATGTATCAGCTGAAAGAGCTGGTAAAAAAGGTCTCAGTGTTGTATTGTTTGAGAAAAAGGAATTGGGAGGCGTTTGTCTTAATGAAGGATGCATCCCCACGAAGACCTTGCTTTACAGCGCTAAATTATACGATAATGCAATAGGTGGCTCCAAATACGGCATCGAGGCCAGGGAAGTTTCGTTCGATTTCAGCAAGATCATGGCCCGCAAACAAAAAGTGGTAAAAAAACTGGTTGGCGGTGTTGGCATCAAAATGAAAGAAAACAACGTCACCGTGATCAAAGGTTCGGCAATGATCAATGGCCGTTCGGCTTCCGGAATCTCCATTACTGCCGGTGAAGAAGAAATAGTTGCCACCAATCTTTTGATCTGTACAGGCTCCGAAACTTTTATCCCTCCTATTCCGGGAATCGGAACTCCGGGAGATGTCATCGTCACCAACAGGGAAATTCTGGATCTGAAAGAAAAGCCCGAATCACTGGTCATCATCGGTGGAGGCGTCATCGGGATGGAGTTTGCCAGTTTCTTCAACAGCCTTGGCACCAAGGTCACCATTGTTGAAATGATGGATGAAATCCTGACCGGTATGGATAGCGAGATGAGCGCAACCCTTCGTGGAATGTATGCCAAAAAAGGCATCGCCTTTAATCTCTCGTCAAAAGTGATTGAAGTAAAGGGAAAAGAAGTGATTTTCATAAAGGACGGGAAAACAGAATCGGTTACGGGAGACAAGATATTGGTCAGCGTTGGCCGCAGACCGGTTACCAAAGGATTTGGCCTCGAGAATCTGGGTGTTGAGCTCTTCAAGGGCGGCATCAAGACCGATGAAAAGATGAGGACCAATATTCCGAATGTGTTTGCTGCAGGAGATATAACCGGTTTCTCTTTACTGGCCCATACCGCCAGCCGTGAAGGTGAAGTTGTAGTGAATAACCTGACCGGTCGTGAAGACAGAATGCGTTACAACGCCATCCCCGGTGTCGTTTATACCAATCCTGAATTTTCCGGTGTCGGCCTTACCGAAGAAAGCGCGAAAGCCAAAAAGATCGATTACCGGATTGTTTCACTCCCCATGGCTTTTGCAGGTCGTTTCATTGCCGAGAATGAAGGCGGCAATGGCCTATGCAAAGTCCTGGTCGGTAAAAAATATGGCGAAGTCCTGGGTGTTCACATGTTGGGAAATCCATCAAGCGAAATGATCTATGGGGCTGCTATGGCCATCGAAATGGAGATGACGCTCAAGGAACTGGAAGAAGTGATATTCCCTCACCCTTCGGTTTCTGAAATTTTTAAAGAATCAATCTTTGCCTTTTAATATTAACGTCGCATCAATCATAAAAAAATATGCCTAAAATTCAATTTGTTGACCCTAACAAGGCCAGAAAAGCCGGTAAGATTGATTTAAAACCAATCCCGGTAAATCAATACAATAAAAGCATTGAGCAGGAAAAGGAAAACTTTTCCAATGAAGATTTTTTACGCATCTATCACGATATGGTGGTGATCCGTGAATTCGAAACCATGATAAACCTGATCAAAACAACAGGTGAATACAGTGGTGTCAAATACAACCACCCCGGACCGGCCCACCTTTCGGCAGGACAGGAAGCAGCCGCAGTCGGTATGGCCTATACCCTGACTGTTGATGATTTCATTTTCGGTTCACATCGTAGCCACGGAGAGATCCTGGCAAAAGGGTTGAGCGCCATCAATAAACTTGATGATGCAACATTAATGAGTGTGATGGAAAACTTCTTTGACGGCGCCGCTTTGAAAGTTGCCAAAAAAGGTTTCAACGGAACCGTTAAGGAACTTGGCCGCAGATTTCTGTTGTATGGGACAATGGCTGAGATATTTGCCCGTGAAACAGGTTTCAACAGAGGACTCGGTGGAAGTATGCACGCCTTCTTCACTCCTTTTGGCGTATATCCCAATAATGCCATCGTAGGTGGAAGCGGTGATATCGCTGTCGGAGCTGCCTTGTACAAAAAAGTAAACCGCAAACCCGGACTCGTCGTTGCCAATCTTGGTGATGCCTCTATGGCATGCGGACCGGTATGGGAAGGCATCACTTTTGCTGCAATGGACCAGTTTGAACAACTTTGGGAAGGTGCAATGAAAGGTGGTTTACCGGTTATTTTCAATGTCATGAACAACCATTACGGAATGGGTGGCCAAACTTGTGGTGAAACCATGGGCTATGGAACA
>JAUZOX010000326.1 GCA_030706265.1 Bacteroidota bacterium
AAAATGATTATCACAACCATATTGGTTTGGCTTAGTGTGGTATGCAAATCCCAAGAGACAAAAATTGATTTATCATCACAATGGAAGTTTTCTACCGGCGACAGCCTACAATGGGCCGAACCGGCTTATATCGACTCTCATTGGTTAACGTTGAAGCCAGCCATCAAATGGAACCAACAAAATGTATCGTATTCGGGTTTTGCATGGTATCGTTATAAAGTCACCATTTCCCGGGGTATTCTAAATTCTTCTGCATTAAAAGATACGCTTGCAATTCGTTTAGGAAAGATTGACGATTACGACCAAGTCTTTCTTAATGGAAAATTCATTGGCGAAAATGGCACCACAACTAGTTATCCTTCAATGACATTCAACCATGGCAGTACATGCCGTAACGTACCCCGCGAGT
Organism: Bacteroidota bacterium; assembly: GCA_030706265.1. Taxonomy (GTDB): domain Bacteria; phylum Bacteroidota; class Bacteroidia; order Bacteroidales; family Cfx3-03; genus Cfx3-03. Next base: position 410 of record JAUZOX010000326.1, read on the forward strand.
ATAAGCTTGCTGCAAACGATCCGAGAATAAATTGGGATAGGAAGAACGTAATTGCCATACGCGTGTTCGGAAATCACGGAGGTGGAGGCCTTTACAGCGACCCATTCTTTATCAAGGCAGCCGATCTTACCCGCTATGTATCCATTGATTATCAGTCGTCTGATTTTGATTTTAATTCTCCAACTTCGGTTTCCAAAACCATGAAGCTTCTCAATAGCTCCCGAATTGTTAGCTACAATGGCCAATGGACCTACCAGGTTGTGAATGAAGAAACCGGTCAAACCGTCGTTTCGAAATCAACCTCACTGAACCTTCTCCCAAATGCATCGCTACCGGTAACATGCTCTTTTTCTGTAAATCCCGATTCGGTTTATGTCCTTAAATATTCTTTCGTCGAAAACCAAACCGGAACCGCTGTTAGTGCAAAACAGGAAGTGCCTTATATTCTTTCACCAGAACCTGGATTAGCGCCACAAATCAACTATCCCCGGTTGTACGGAGCCCGCCCAAACTCCCCGTTTCTGTTTACCATCCCGGCATCGGGAGAAAAGCCGATGCGCTATTCGGCTAAAGGTTTACCACAGGGATTGGTTCTCGATGCCACTCGGGGCATTATCTCTGGCAAAGCCGGTAAAGCGGGAGTTTACAAAGTGAAGTTTGATGTGACAAACAGGCATGGCCATTCGTCCGAAACTATTGTCTTTAAAATTGGTGACACACTGGCACTTACGCCCCCCATGGGATGGAATACCTATTATCCCTGGCGTATTGCCATAAAAGAAAAGCATATAACCGACGCCGCCGAAGCCTTCATGAGTAAGGCATTGCCCAGTCATGGTTATTCATATATTAACCTTGATGAAGGTTGGGAAGGTACCCGCGATAATGATGGAATCCTTCAGCCCAACAAAAATTTTCCAGACATGAAAAAGCTTGCCGATTTCGTGCATAATTGTGGTTTGAAAATAGGCATCTATTCATCACCTGGCCCCCTGTGCTGTGGCGGAAACGTGGGAAGTTACCAGTATGAAGAGATCGATCCAAAAACTTGGGCAGATTGGGGAATTGATTACCTTAAGTACGATTTATGTTCGTACGAAAGCAAAGTGATGAAAGATCATAGTCTTACTGAAACTCAAAAACCGTTTCTGGTAATGCACGAAGCTTTGAAAAAGGTTAACCGTGATATTGTTTACAGCCTCTGCCAGTATGGACTTAATGATGTATGGAAGTGGGGACCCGCCGTAGGCGGTAATCTTTGGCGTACCACACGAGACATTAATGATGTATGGGAAATGGTTTGCCGAATTGGGTTCGAACAACAAGCTCAACTTTATCCATTTGCAAAACGCGGACACTGGAACGACCCGGATATGTTAGTAGTCGGATGGAATGGAGGCGTAAAAAAACTTCGTCCCTCGCGACTAACTCCAAGCGAACAATACACTTATATCAGCCTCTGGAGTCTTCTTTCCGCACCTCTGATTGTCGGTGGCGACGTTACCAGACTTAATGATTTTACAACCAGGCTATTAACTAATGACGAGGTTATCTCTATCGACCAGGACACCTTGGGAATACAGGCTCGCAGAATAATTAAAAATGGTACTATTCAGATATGGCAAAAACCATTAAGCAATGGATCGTGGGCAGTTGGAATTTTTAATCTGGGTGAAACTTTTTCCGTAACAAAGGTTAACTGGAGCGACCTTCAATTACCGGAAAATTTAAAGGTATTTGACGTGTGGCGAAAGAAACCGCTTGGATCCTTTTTTGAAAATTTCACCGCTAAGATCCCTTCGCATGGTGTGATTTTGTTAAAAGTGTATTCAAATTAACATCTCAAAATCCCGAAGGTATTCCGTATCGTTTAAATTATAGTGACTTACAGTTTTACTGGCTATATTAACACAGGTTTCTTTTAGGATGGGCCTTTTAACACCGTTAAGTTTTTAAAATGCAGCTTTTCAACTACATTCAGTTGTTCAACTTTCCTGAAAGCCATGACAGGGACGCTTCAGAAAACAACCAGAATGGAAGAACAATCGTTGCTGTTAGGAGGAGGCTGACTTTCAAAAATTGAGGTGTTTTGGAAAACAAGTTTTTATTTTCGGATAGTTACAGCCATAAAATAATAATTTGATTTTTACCGGACTATCGTAAAATCAGAAAGACGGTTTCTCACCGGGAATCATGCGGGATTAAATTTCGGTATGCGACTTGTTTTTTTCGACATATTCTGAGGGGCTCATTCCAAACTCTTTTCTAAAAGCACGGCTCAGGGAATTGGGGTGTTCAAATCCAACCATATAGGAGATTTCCGAAATGGAAACTTTTCCCTGAAGAAGCAGCTTCGATGCTCTCTTGAGCCTGAAAGAGGTCAGGAGCTCGATGGGAGACAAGCCGGTCAGCTGTTTGATTTTACGGGTGAAATGGGATCGGCTCAGGTAGAATTGTTTGCACATTTCATCGATATTAAACTCGGATTCGGAAAGGTTTTTTTCGATCAGCAGGATAACATTGTGAATGAGTTTTTCGTCGGCCGAGGTTAGCTTGATATCCTTGGGCTCTAAGACAAAGTCATTTAAGAATCGCTCCCTTAATTTTTTCCGTGAGTCGATCAGGTTTTTAATCCTGGCAAACAGCATTGAATCATTGAAGGGCTTTTCAATGTATTCGTCTGCGCCTATTTCAAAACCTTCGATTTTCTGTTCGATAAGTGAACGGGCCGTCAATAGTATTACCGGAATATGACTGGTGATGATGTTGGATTTAAGCTTCCGGCAAAGTTCGAGCCCATCCATTTCGGGCATCATGATGTCGCTGATGATCAGGTCAGGCTGCATTTCCAATGCAAAATGATATCCGGACAAACCGTTTTTTGCCAGGAGAATCTGATATTCACTCAGGATTTTTCCCAGATAATTCATTAAGTCAGCATCGTCTTCGACAATTAAGATGGTGTCGACCTTTTGAACCGCCGGGTCGTCGACCTTTGCAGGAGTATAAACGGTGGGTTCCTGTAACGGGTCGCCGGGTTTAAAATCAGATTCCAGGGGAGTATTTTCCGTCGCAAGAGATCCTGTATCCCGCGTTTTATAAGAAACCGCATCATCATCAATCGTAATGATTGGAATGAATACATTAAAGGAAGTCCCTTTGCCGGGAGTACTTGAAACGGCAATCTTTCCCCCGTGGATTTCAATCAATTCCTTGATGTAGGCCAACCCTAAACCACTTCCGCTGGAGAAACGCTGATATTCTCCTACCTGGTAAAATTTTTCAAAGACATGATCGATATGTTCTTTATCGATTCCCACTCCCGTATCTTTTACAATGATCCGGATAAACCGGGTGCCGTTCATGCCGGAATGATCGCCGGGATTCGATCCCGAACCGTTTTGAATCAGCTCGACCGAGATCTTTCCGTTATCGGGTGTGAATTTGAAGGCATTTGAAAGCAGGTTGAAAACGACCTTTTCAATTTTATCGTAGTCAAAAGCGGTCATGATCTGACTTTCGGAAGCATGAAAAGATAATTGAATATTTCGTTGCAGCGCCTGGCTCCTAAACAGGTTGGTGATATCATTCAGGAATTTCACCATGTCTCCGGGACGGATGCTCAGCTCGACCGCTCCGATTTCGATCTTTCTGAATTCAAGCAACTGATTGATGAGCTTCAACAAACGCTGGGCATTTCGGAAGATCAGGTTATACAAATATTGCCGTTCGGTGCCGTCTTTCGTCTTGCCGCCGATCAA
>JAUZOX010000327.1 GCA_030706265.1 Bacteroidota bacterium
TGGGGTGCGACGGTGATATACTGCAGCTGATGCGACGACAGCTCAAAGATGATGAGGGTCTGATCGTCGATCCGGTCCAGCATGTCAAAGGGCGGTAATCCGATATTTCCGACGAGTACAGTATTGTCGGTGTGCCTTGATATGATGTGTTTGATCAGGCTGCTGGTAGTGCTTTTCCCTTTGGTACCCGTGATGCCGATTACCTGTGGGGCGTACAGGCGCAGGAAAAGATCGGTTTGTGACGAAACCTTTTCCCTGGCAGGTTGTTCCTTCAGGTTTTTAAAGGTCACTCCGGGTGACTTGATAATCAGATCAAAGTCATTGAGTCCCAAGAGATAGGTTGACCCCAGATTAAAGGCAAGCTGCTTGTCGTGCTTGAATTCAGGGAATTTATCCCTGAGGGTCACATCGTGATCTGCAATGGTTAAATGGATGTCCGGAAGCAGATTTCGGATAAACCGGTACGTCGAGATGCCTTCACGTCCGCATCCCACCAGTACAATGCGTTTTCCTTCAAGGAATTTCTTTATTTCGAAAGCCATGATAAGGCGTTTTTAAGAATGAGTTCAAAACGAGGTTCAAGATTGTGCTCAGGAACAAATGCAGTCAGCATCCGCTTAAATTGTCCCGGTGCCAATGACCGGCCCGCAGTCGAATTGGGGTAATCCTTCAGCAACAATGGCAGCTCGCGGTTATTCAATGATTCAATGGTTTGTTGAAGGGCGGCATTCACCTCATCGACGGTACCGACACATTCGAAGGGTTTGACTTTTTCCAGTCCGGTGAGCTGCCTTAAGAAGAGGGTGAGGGTTTGATCCGCAAACAGGTCTTTTCCAAAGATCCGGATCAGCCGCTCCCGGCCGATAAAAGGAGAGAGGATCGTAAAGGTAAACAGGCACTTGGGACATTTTCCACACCAGCTATCGGTCTTGCTGCCCGCATTGCAACTCCTGAAGACATCGTGATAGCTTTCGTACCTGCTGAACAAAGCGGCGATCTGAAGTTCTGACAGCGGCCGGAGGAAACTGAAATAGTTGGGTTTGGCAGAGAGATACCGACTGACATAATTTCTGAAATCCTGTTCAAACTCGAAAGACTTGGAGTATTGATGGTTGATCTTACTGCCTTCTACCGTGGATTCATTGGCACTCGATTCATTGGAGAGTGCGATGTGTTTCCGTCCGGATAATACGGAGGCCAGGATGGTGTTAAAACCCAGCATGGCTGAGAAAGGGGTGTGCCCGTTCAGAAATCCTTTCGCGTTCAGTTCCAGCAGCTGGGGATGAATCGTACGGTTGATCAGGAAGATGTTATCCGGCGTAAATCCTGCCGCCTTTATACAATTAAGGGTAGCCCCCCTGGGATTCATGATCAGGGGTAAGATGTCGATCCGGTTCGTGCGAAGCAATTCGAGGGTAACCACCGAATCTTTGCCTCCTCCGATTGGCACGATGGCGGCATCGTCGTTCAGCTCAAAAGAGGGTGACCCGACGGGCGGACCTTCAGAAACGATCTCCATAAAGGTCTCTTCATCGGGATCGTCGATGCCATTCAAATAAAAGAATTCACCCAGGCCGTTGAAATAGATCTTCTTCCACCATCTGATTTGTTCCTGATCCAGCGTATGCGGTTTTACAATCACCCTGGGAGAACAGGCTGCCTTCCAGTAACTGATCAGTTCGATCATCCCGATGTTGAAAGCAAAGATCTTTAAATCTTCAGGATGTCCGCCGCTGTTGAAAAACAGGTCAGAGATTCCGGGCCTGACAGGAATGCGGGTTTCGGGATAAAACTGAAAGCGATCATTTAAGTTAAAAGAAAACCGGATGACTATTTCATGGTCAACCAGCTCTATACTATAACTCTCATAAGTGAAAACAGGATATTCGGCTCGAAGTTCAAGGTATTTTTGAAAATTGTCAGGGCGATTCATGATTTTGGAATAATATTTGAACTACCATACAAAGGTAATGATAATGGATAAAAACAAATTGTTTTTTGACATGTTTACTTCTTAAAAGAAAGGACCAATGTTAGTGAATCCATCCACCGGAAAAATATTGCTGGCTGAACCCGGAATACAGGACTTCTACTTCAAACAATCGGTAATCCTGTTGGGCGAATTAGACGGTGATGGTGCATTTGGCTTAATCGTCAATAAGCGAACCAATATCCGCTTTGGCGATATAATCAATGATCATCATGGTCTGAATCCATACATCTATCTGGGAGGACCTGTCCGGAGTCAGAATCTCTTTTTCATTCATCGTTTACCCGATCTCCCCGGTTGCAACCTGATCACCAAAGGGGTTTATTGGGGAGGGGACAGTGAGATTATGTATCAGATGATTAAAAACAAATTAATCACTGAGAATGAGGTGCGTTTCTTTTTGGGATATGCAGGTTGGACTCCGAACCAGCTGGAAACTGAGATCACTGAAAAATCATGGCGCGTCACCGATATGAGTGCAAGCCAGATATTCAGTTCTGAGCAAAGCCATTTGTGGGAAGAAGAAATGATGCGGATCAATCCGGCCTACAAGGTATGGTTTAACATGCCGGCTGACATCATGAACAATTAAGATCCTTATGAAACGAGCATGTTTGAAAATCACAAACACCGATTAACCGAGCATCCATGCGAGCTCTATACGACCTATTTAATAAAATTATTATCGTATAAAAATCATCAATGCGAGGTCCATCCGACCACTTTAATACAAATTATTATTTACGGATGAAAACGCCTCAAAAGGAAGTGATGTGATGGGGTTAACTGAAAACATTTCTCACTTGTTCTATAAAGCGGATACCGATGTCTACATTGAGAATCAGTGTGATGACAACACCGTACATCGCACCCCAGAAGTGTGCATCGTGCCCAATGTTGTCTGATGCCCTTTTGGATGAATAAGCTTCATAGGCAAGGTAAAGAATGCCAAATACAAATGCCGGTATAGGAATGGGGATAAACATGATATAGATTCCGGAGAGGGGTGAAAACAGGATACTCGAGAAGAGGACTGCAGAAACGGCTCCCGATGCGCCAATCGAACTATACGACGGATTGTGCTGGTGCTTCCAGTAGGATGGAAGCGACGAAAATAAGATCCCTCCAAGATAAAGGATGATATAATAAACGGTCGCCTTACGTTCAAAGACCATTCCAAAATATTGTTCTACTATCTTTCCAAACGAAAGCAAAACAAACATGTTGATCAGCAGGTGGGCCCAGTCTGCATGAACAAAGGCATGGGTGAAGAACCGGTAGGTCTGGTTTTTATTTTTCACCAGGTAAGGTGAAAAACGCAGTCTCATAAACAGATCCTGATTCTGAAAACACAGAATTGAAACAACGGCTGTAATGGCAATGATAATTAAAGTCAGCATGATCTTAAATGTGTGGTTATATTTTCGACATCTTCGTGTGATCGATTTCAGAACCTTTGACACTGTGGGGAATCAGATATACCATCACCATAAAAACAGAAGCCATCATAGGCCATTTCCTGTTTTCGGGATGTTTTCTCAGCACAAAGAAAGCAATCAACCAAACCAGTAAGGCTAAGAGGGTCTTATTGTCGGTGAGGTCCTCTCCCAATGGCCATCCCGACCACCATGCGCCAAAGGCATAATATTGAACGATGGGGCCCAGAATGAAACCCCCAACAAAGAACAGGATTACGGTCCAAAGCGTGTAGCGATAAGTTTTGGGCCCACTGATAAAAGCCTCCATGCCCGTGCGGGAGCTGAAAAGCATCGCCAGAAACATGATCAGGATATGGGGAATGAGTACCGCTGCGGGTACCTTTCCGGTAAACCTGAGGATGACCGGTTCGGGTGTTACATTGACCTGTTTTTGGGCATCGCCCAAAGAGATCAGGTATTCAATTTTACCGGCAGGGGGCTGATGAGGGAGCGCCGTCACCAGATACTCACCTTGCCGTTTTAGCGCTGCCGTGGTCCATCCATCAAAGCTTTTATATCTTTTAAAGGTAACCGTGCCTTTTATTTCTTTATCCGGAACCCTTAATTTTATTTCAGCATCGCCGTCACCATATGACCGTAGCAGCTTAAATTTAAGTTCACTGTTATTCAATGTGACCGTTGCTGTTTTGGGGTAGGTAGGGCCGGTCATGCGTTGATATGTTGCAATGATAATGGTGAA
>JAUZOX010000328.1 GCA_030706265.1 Bacteroidota bacterium
TACCCGGTATGAAAAGCACACATTTGGAAACACGAATACCGATGAACCGAGCACACATGCGAGTTCCATACGACCATTTTTATACCATTATTTACGTATGAAGAAAGACGCTTTGTTGATATACCTTTTCATCATGATTATACCGGGATTCATGAATGAGAATGCCTACTCTATTTCAATAAATCAGATTGAAAAGGTAAAAAATAAAACCGATATAATTACCGGAGCTGATCGGCTCTCAAAATATTTGCCTTTATTGAGAGGAAAAAGAGTTGGCATGACTATCAACCAAACTTCCAGAATCGGCGATAAGCTGAGTATGGACAGTTTGTTAAACCGGGGTATTCAAGTTGTAAAGATATTCGGTCCGGAACATGGCTTCAGAGGAGATGAAAGCGATGGTGCAAAAGTGGGGAACTTTAAAGATGAAAAGACCGGTATTCCTGTCATTTCGTTGTATGGGGATCATAATAAACCAACCAAAGAAGACTTGAATGGGGTTGACATCATGATCTTTGACATCCAGGATGTAGGTGCCCGTTTTTATACGTTCATTTCAACCTTGCATTATATCATGGAGGCTTGCGCGGAGAATAACATTGAGCTGATTGTGTTGGACCGGCCTAATCCTAATGATGGTTATGTCGACGGCCCCATACTGGAAGAAAAATTCAAGTCGTTTGTTGGAATGCATCCAGTGCCCATCGTTCATGGAATGACGATCGGAGAATATGCACAAATGATTAATGGGGAAGGTTGGCTCGCAAACAGGGTAAAATGCAAGCTTAAAGTCATTGAGATACAGAATTACAGCCATGGGAAGCCTTATACGCTGCCCATTGCGCCCTCCCCTAACCTGAATTCACAACAATCCATATTGCTGTACCCTTCTTTGTGCCTGTTTGAAGGGACCGTGATCAGCCAGGGACGGGGTACCTATTTTCCTTTTCAGGTATTGGGAAATCCGGAGTTAAAAGAGAAATATTCATTTTCATTTAAACCGGTTTCAATCAAGGGCATGAGCGATAATCCCCCTTTGATGAACAAGGTATGTTATGGACTGGATCTGCGCAATTATGACACCCGCAAGTTGAAAGAAACGGGACGCTTAAACTTAACCTGGCTGATTGAATTCTACAATGCATATCCTTATAAAGACAAGTTCTTTATTAAAAGTGCAAATGGAAAATATGCAATTGACCGGTTAGCCGGTACGGATAAACTCAGGGAACAAATTGTGGAGGCTAAAACCGAAAAAGAGATACGCGAAAGCTGGGAGCCCGGACTTTCGCATTATAAGACTATGCGAAAGAAGTATTTACTATACCCGTAACGCATCATTCTTTAAATTTGGGAATAAAAGTTGATAATAATTCCGTTTCCAAAATGATGACTTAATTGTAAGGTTAAAATAAACGTCCGGCTTGCAACAACCACTTCTGGTGGATGAATTGAAGTTGGAATTAAAAAATAAAGATTTTGGATGGCCGGTAAAACTTCAGCCACATCATGAATTCAATAAAAAATATCGGATTACTGGTCATATTCATTGTGATTGCAGGCATTGCAAAGGCTCAGTCATTCAAATTTGGATTTGTAACCGACACCCACATAGGCAGTGTAAATGCTGCAGAAGACTTGTGCCGGACGGTGCAGGATATCAATGCAGATACCTCATTGCGGTTCGTCGTCATCACTGGAGATATCACCGAATTTGGTTCAGATAACGAGCTTCAGCTTGCCAAACAGATTCTGGACAGCTTAAATAAAAAATGGTATGTCATTCCCGGCAACCACGATGGCAACTGGTCTGAAAGTGGCGGCAACAGTTTCAGAAAGGTATTCGGTGCAGAAACGTTTTCGTTTATTTACGGTGGTTATCTTTTTGTGGCAACAAATTCAGGCCCCAACATGCGTATGGGCCCCGGACAGGTACCCAGAGAAAATCTGGTATGGCTCGATTCTGTTTTAAACAACATGAAAAAACCGGATATGCCGGTAATCTATTTAAATCATTATCCCCAGGATTCATCCCTGAACAACTGGTATGAAGCAATCGACCGGTTGAAGAAAAGGAACATCCAACTCATATTACTGGGTCATGGACACGCCAACCGCAGCTTTAACTTCGAAGGGATTCAGGGCGTAATGGGCCGATCTAACCTCAGGGCAAAGGACAGCATCGGAGGATACAATATTGTCACTATCCAAAATAACCTGGCTACCTTTGAAGAGAGAAAGCCCATTTTAAAAACACAAAGGAAGTGGACGGAGGCTCCATTATTCGATCATCATTTCGAAAAAGACACTACCCGTTATCCGAGGCCTTCATATGCCATTAACCAAAAGTATCTATTTGTAAAAAAAGTATGGGAGTATCAGGACCAGAGTGATATTGGCGCCGGAACTGCCTATGCACACAAGCTGGTAATTGCAACCAATACCAATGGCGATATTTTTACGATGAACATCCGCACCGGCAAAAGGAAATGGTCGTTTCATGCGGACGGAAAGATATATTCGACACCGGCTGTTGCGGGAAACTATGTTATTGCGGGTTCAACAGACAACCATATTTATTGTCTCTCTTTGAAAACCGGCAAAGTTATATGGAAAGCAACAGCACAAAAACCCGTTCTGGCATCCCCAGTTATTAAAAATGATATCGTTTACATTGGAGGTTCCGACAATCACTTCAGAGCCTTATACCTGAAAAACGGAAACAAAGTATGGGATTTCGACCGGGTAAATGGATTCGTTGTGACAAGACCTTTGATCTATGAGGGCAAGATATATTTTGGATGTTGGAACAATGATTTTTATGCTCTGGATTTGGCATCAGGAAACCTGGTTTGGAAATGGAATAACAAGTCTGCTAATCGCATGTTTTCTCCGGCTGCCTGCGTACCGGTTGCTACCCAGGGACGCCTATTCATTGTAGCCCCCGATCGTTATATGACATCGCTGGATGCTGCTAACGGCAATGTCATCTGGCGCAAGCAAAGGCCGGATGTTCATGTAAGGGAATCGATGGGGCTTTCATCCGACAGCACGATGGTCTATGTAAAAACGATGGAAGGCCAGCTTTATGGAATTTCCACAACGGCCGATTCGATGTCGGTCAGCTGGAAGTCATCCCTGCAGCTGCCTTATGAACTGAACCCAACTGCCATTATTGAACACAAAGGGATCGTATATGTTCCTTCTCATTCCGGAATGGCATGTGCCGTTGACAGACGAAGCGGAAAGGTTTTGTGGGAACATAAAATTTCAAATTGCCTTGTCAATATGATCATGCCCTTTAAAAAAAATCAGGTTATCGTCAGCTCCATGGATGGAAAAATAACCTGTCTAAAATATTCGCCAAAATAACAACGATGAAAAGAGCATGTTGGGAAACAAAAACTCCGATGAACCGGGCATATATGCAAGCTCCATACGACCATATTAATTCAAATAATTTACGGATTCAATCACCTAACAGAATGAAATATATATCATTACTTATTTTTTTACTTTACGCAATAACGGCATCGGGACAGCAATTCTTTCAGACTACTCCGGCTTCGCAGCAATGGATCGATAAGACATTTCATAAACTGACCCGAAAACAAAAAATAGCTCAACTGATGGTACTCCGTCTCTCAGACAGAAGAGGGAAAGACATCGTGTTCCTTGAAGATGAAGTAAAGCGGGATTTAAAGAAATACAACATCGGCTCGGTTTGTTTATTCCAGGGGAATTCTTTAGAACAGGCAGAAGCCCTCAACCGGTTACAGGCCAATGCCAAAACCCCACTTCTGGTTTGTGTTGATGGCGAAACCGGATTAGGGATGCGGTTTCAGGATGTGATTCCTTTACCCGATCAACTCACCATTGGCGCTATCACGGATGCCCAGTTGGCTTACAGGATTGGCAAAGCAATCGGACTTCAATGTAAACGGGCCGGAATACAGGTGAATTATGCACCTGTCGTTGACATCAACAATAATCCCAATAACCCGGTCATCAATTACCGTTCATTGGGGGAAGACAAGTACAAGGTTTGTTTACTGGGGACCAATATCATGAAAGGAATGCAGGATGAAGGAGTTATGGCTTGTGCTAAACATTTTCCGGGGCACGGAGATGTATCCGTCGATTCGCATCTTGACCTGCCGGTA
>JAUZOX010000329.1 GCA_030706265.1 Bacteroidota bacterium
GATGGAGTTGCGCTTGATGAATATACCAACCTTCATATAAGTCCATCTTGGGAACTTAAAAATGAAAAGTGGCGTGAGCGTTTATACTCTTTGTCAATGGCTTCAGAATTTCAAGCAAAAAACGGACACCCTTTGGATAAAACATTATTCAATATGCGTTATGCTCCTTCCGGTCACCCCGAAGTCCGGATACAAGCCATAAACCAGTATATGGATATAATGAGGAGTGGACCAATGGCAATAGAAAATACGGTTTACCAGAAAGCGAAGGAGGTATTTGGAAAAAATACTTTTGCAGGAGTTCATGACACGCATCACAACGCACTTACGGGTGACGAATTTTGGGTTACCGGGCTTAACTGGTGGAGTATCCCGCGTGAATATGGACAAACAGACGAACATACTCCGACACCAACCCAAATGGGTATCGCGATGGCTAATCCGATGAATGCAATGTATAATATGTATTACAATAAAAGTATCGATAATATAGTTGAAAAGGCATTGGGCGATTTACGCTGGGGTATTCGCACACATTATCACGCAGTAAACGATGTACAAGGTTGGGGTGTAAGTGTGGACAAATTGGATGCCCTCAAAAAAATCAATCCGGTCGAAAACTGTGCAAGGATGATGAACCGGTTCAATCCTGCTTTACCGGAAATTAAATTGCTCGTAATATTCGGTATGGAAGCCCTTTCGAATTGGTTTCCGGATGATTCTGCCCGCGGTCCTTATGATTACAATGAAAAATTAGGTATTGAGGATAAAGCATTCACATTATGGAAAGCCGGTTATCTCAACGCTTTGGTTCCATCCGATCTTATTGTGAGCAAAAAATTGGTGATAGGTGAAGATGGCAAACCGGTAATGAACGGACATAAGTTTGATGCTATTGTTTATCTGTATCCACAATACTCCCGCGATCCGGTGATTAAATTCCTTGAAACTTATGTGTCAAAAGGTGGAAAGTTAATGGTTGAAGGTAATGCTTCATATGATTTTTATGGAAAAGATATTTCAACCCGGTATGAAAAGATATTTCGAAATGCCATACATGGCTTTTCGGTAAAAGGCATCTCTCAATTGGGCGTGAAACAAAATATTATTGAAGGCGGATGTAAAAATGAGGATGGTTCCTATACCTTTACAGACCTTGAATCTTTATTTAGAGATAAACCTGCAACGTTTAAAATTGATATTGATGGTGATAAATATGAAGGTAATTACAAGGGAATTACTCTTTTAAAAACGAATAAAAAGTCAGGGGTTACAAAATTATCGTCTACGGGATTACAAGAGCTTCGTAAAAACGGAATACCGCTATTGAGTTTTGAAAAGCCTACGGGTCTGTTTTTTAGTAAAAGCAAAGTTTCTTCTATTATTATTTCTGATAGTACCAAAACAATCAAGCCCTGGATTAATCGGCTGTAAGATAAGTGTATTGTAATCAAAGATTTATAATCATGAAATCTCAGTTAACCTCTAAAACATGAATATAAAATTACTTCTGTTTCTTACTGGCTTAAATGCATCGATCATAATTTCAGCTTCAAGTCAAAACGTTAAACAGCTATCTTTAAGTAAAGCAAATACCCCTCTTTCGAAAGTTTGGGTTGCGGACAATGGGGATGGGACTTATAAAAATCCTATTATCCATTCCGACTATTCTGATCCTGATGTGATTCGTGTTGAAGACGATTTTTATTTAGTGGCTTCAAGCTTTAACTGCGTCCCTGGAATTCCAATCCTTCATTCTAAAGATTTGGTAAACTGGGAGCTAATAGGCCATGTTTTTGCCAAGCAACCTCCTTTTGATCTTTTCAAAAAACCGCTTTATGGTAAAGGGGTCTGGGCTCCTTCCCTGCGTTATCATCATGGTTCTTTCTATATTTACTATCCTGATCCCGACCTTGGAATATATATGGTAAAAGCCAAGAATCCTGCTGGTCCCTGGTCAGAGCCCCTTTTAATCAAAGAAGTCAAAGGATGGATAGACCCTTGTCCTTTCTGGGATGAAGATGGTCAGGCCTACCTCGTGAATGGGCTTGCAGCAAGCCGGAGTGGTAATAAAAGCACTTTACTCATCAGCCAAATGAGTACGGATGGTACACATTTAATTAGTGATCCTGCTATCGTTTTTGACGGACATGCAAAGCATCCTACCATGGAAGGACCTAAAATGTATAAACACGATGGTTATTACTATCTTTCTGCTCCTGCGGGTGGTGTAGGTGAAGGATGGCAGGTCGTGATGCGTTCTAAGAATGTATATGGTCCTTACGAAGACAAAATAACACTTCAGCAGGGAAATACATCGGTAAATGGCCCACACCAGGGAGGTTGGGTGGACACTAAAACCGGGGAATATTGGTTTATTCACTTTCAGGATAAAGGGGCCTACGGACGGATACTTCATCTGCAACCGATGAAATGGGTCGATGGTTGGCCTGTAATGGGGGTTGACAATAATCACGATGGAATTGGTGAGCCGGTAATGACCTATCGTAAACCGAATGTTGGTAAGGTTTATCCCAAAATGACCATTCCGGAATCTGATGAATTTAGTGATAAGGAAATCGGTAAACAGTGGCAATGGATGGCAAATCCTGAACCACTATGGGCTCTACCGGCTCCTGCATATGGATATCTCCGAATGCCATGTATTGCATTACCCGACGACTTTAAAAACTTTACCGATGTCCCCAATCTTTTAATGCAGAAATTCCCTGCACCTGAGTTTACAGCAACGACGAAGGTTACATTTACTGCCAAAACTGACAACGAAAAGGCGGGATTAATGATCATGGGGTTCAATTATGCTTATCTTTCGGTGACAAAAAAGCCTGAAGGACTATTTGTTACTCAGTCAATCTGTATAGATGCAGATAAGGGAACTGCCGAAAAAGAAATTACATCAATTCCTGTAAAATCAAATACCGTTTATTTAAAGGTTAAAGTAATGTTTAATGCTCTTTGCCAGTTCAGCTTCAGCGAAGACGGGATACATTTCACAGAATTAGGGGAAAACTTTACAGCAAAAAAAGGACAATGGATTGGAGCCAAGATTGGACTTTTTTCTGTGCGTGTTGGCAAAACCTATGAAACGGGATATGCTGATTTTGATTGGTTCCGGGTTGAATAATGTGAGAATAGGATCGGTTGAATAAATTAGTTATGATTCTTTTTTTACACTGAAATCCAGATTTTGTTTATGTACAAAACCAATGTTTTCGGATTATTTTTTAATTATATGATATTCAGGCTTATGCATAATGCGATTTTAAAAATAACCTTATTTTATCATTTTTCTTTTGCACCATTTCATCTATCAATTGCAACACTTGGATAAAGGGAAAAGACAAACCCGCATTAACTTTGAGACGATTGTAATACAAATTTTCAAGTAAACAATAATTTTCAAATAAATAATAATTAAAAATTAAGTTTATGAATAATTTTTATTTTAGGACTTATGATTACGGAGTAACACAAATGAAGAATCATTTGTTGAGGTGCATTCTGATTTTTATCTTCCTTTTTGCAGTTCAAATAAGTTTTGCACAGACAGGATCCATAAGAATATCAGGTGTTGTTACAGATACGAAAGGGGAGACCATACCTGGGGCTAGTGTGGTTATTAAAAAATCAGGCGTTGGAACTATAACTGACGTATCAGGAAAATTTTCTATCTCGGTTACCAACGATCAGACCATTCTCGTATTTTCTTCTATTGGGTTTAAAAAAATGGAGACCGCGGCCATCAATGTCAATGGAAAAACAGTAGCTCTTCAGGAAAGTGAAGCGAAAAATCTGGATGAAGTAGTGGTAATCGGATATGGTACATCCAAGCGAAAGGATCTCACCGGATCGGTTGGAACGGCGGATGTTAAATCCATGCAAAATGCACCGGTCCCTTCTTTTGATCAGGCATTGGCCGGCCGTATTGCAGGATTAGTAGTAAATTCTCCCGATGGACAACCAGGTGCAACATCCCAAATAACAATTCGTGGCGGATCCGTCAGTCAGGATACTTCGCCTTTGTTTATAATTGATGGCTTTCCGGTTGAAAACATGGACATCAATTCTATCAATCCAAATGATATTGAATCGATGGATGTTTTAAAAGATGCCTCCTCAATCGCAATTTATGGGGCAAGA
>JAUZOX010000033.1 GCA_030706265.1 Bacteroidota bacterium
CATCAGCATGTCAATCAGGATGGTGGTTTTGGCGATACTCCGGAAAGTGCAAGCAATGTCAGTTCTTCTTTATTGTGTTATGCCGCGCTGAGTTTTGTACAAGGTCGGGACATTGACAACAAGCCTTTGCTTATGGGTATTGAAAACTATCTGGCTGCCCAGGGTATTTCTTTTACCACACATGATCTGACCGCTTCCGTCTTAGCCTATTATGGAAAGGACTTCACCTTCTCGGTTCCTATTCTTTCCATGCTGGCACTCTGCGAAGTTTTATCCGATGATGTCTACCGCCATATTCCTCAATTGCCTTTTGAGTTTGCACTGTTACCCTCCTCCCTGTACCGCTTCTTCAATCTGCAGGTCGTAAGTTATGCCGTTCCCGCTCTCATTGCAGTGGGTATATATATTTTTAAGCATCGGAAAAGACACAACGCTATTTCAAAATATTACCGTACGAAATGCATCGTTCCGGCAATGAAAAAGCTTTCCGCCATGCTCCCGGCATCCGGAGGTTTTCTGGAAGCAATTCCTTTGACCGGCTTTGTTTGCATGTGCCTTATTGATAGCGGAATGCAGGATAATGAGGTCGTTAAAAAAGGCGTTTCGTTTTTAAAGAACCAGCAACGTCCTGATGGCAGCTGGCCTATCGACACCGATTTATCAACCTGGATCACAACTTTAAGCATCAAATCTCTTGGCAGGCGAATGCCTCTTACGCTGGATACACCCTCTGTTGCCATTTTACGCCGCCATCTTCTAAACATCCAGTATAAAGAAAAGCATCCTTTTAACGATGCCCAGCCGGGTGGCTGGGGCTGGACTAACTTTGCCGGGTCGGTACCTGACGCCGATGATACCCCGGGAGCAATCATTGCTTTACTTGAGATGTCAGAAGGAACACGTGAAGAATTCCAGGCCATATTAAACGGTTGTAAATGGCTGACAAATCTTCAAAACCGCGATGGAGGCATTCCCTCATTTTGTAAAGGGTGGGGACGTCTCCCCTTCGACCGCAGTTGCGCCGACCTCTCAGGGCATACCCTTCTTGCACTGCTGCGCACCCTCGATATGTTTGAAATGAAGATGGAACCCCGAACTTTGAAAAATCTTCATTCCAGTTCTCAAAAGATCGTCCGATACCTCGAAAAGCACCAGCATCCGGAAGGTTATTGGCTCCCGCTATGGTTTGGGAACCAGCTTACGGCCGATAAAACCAACCCGGTTTACGGTACCGCAAAGGTGTTAACCTATATCGAAGATTGCCTTACACTGGGGAGTTTGACCGGGATGCTTAAGACAAGGTTGGAAAAAATGGCGGCCTCAGCCGGTAGCTACCTTAAATCGCAACAAAACGATGACGGCAGCTGGGGAGGAGGTAAGGGTATCGCGGGAACAATTGAAGAAACCGCCTTATCGGTGTGCGCACTGGCTAAAGCTGACAAGACGGCATGTTTAAGAGGATTACAATGGCTTGAGAAAACGCATTCGACAAAAGAACTGTATCCCAGTCCTATCGGTCTTTATTTTGCAACATTGTGGTACGACGAAAAAATGTACCCCTTAATTTATTATATCGAAGCCCTCAGAAGATATCTGGAATAGAAGTTTTACAGGTGACCTGCGGTTCTTTTTACTTCTTTCTTTTCATGTCCATTTTGAAAATGGACGATCAGCGATTCAATCATATCCTCAATTCCATATTTGGGTTGCCAACTCATGTCTTCACAGAATAGGGAACAATCCATTGATGTTTCCATTGGCACCTTATTCCCCTGAACAACAATTTCAGAGAGGATATCGCCATTAAATCTTGAAGCGATCTGAACCGATTTTTGAGCTATAGACATCAAATCCAGACTATTTCCCGAACTCAAGTCATACCCGGTCCTCCAGTTTACCGGATTTTTCTTTAGCATCAGGATGATGGCATCAATTGCATCCCGTATATCGAGGCAATCGATTTTATGCATCCCATCAATTATCCCAATGGGTTTTCCTTCAAGTGCACTTTTTACAATTGTAGAAAACGAATCTACTTCTACGAGCCCTTTTGCTCCTCCGGAAAGCACACCCAATCTGAGCGAGCTGTATTTTAACACATTGTTTACTCTCCCCAATGAAGTTAACAACAATTCGGTAGCATACACGGCCTGATCGTATGCCGTAAATGAATTTACAGTCTTTTCGTCGGCAGCATACGGATTGCTTTCAAGTCCGTAAATACTTTTTGAAGACACATTAATGATTGCAGGCACCTGATTCATTAGGGCTCTGGTGAACAATTCATGCGTAAATTTAAGGCACTCCGATATTTGCTTGCATGTCTCGTCGGGATGCACAAATCCCATATGAACCAAAACATCCGCATTCCCAAGCGGAACTCGTCCCTGATCCCAATCGGCGAGGTCATAAATTGCGTCAACTTTGGTTTCAAACAGGCTTTTCGCCATTTGTTTGTCAGGGTCAAAGGCCCACAATTCAAAATTATCATCAGCCGATAGCTTTGATATTAAATTTTGTCCCAGGTATCCGCACGCTCCCGTAATCAGGACCGTTTTCTTCTTCTTGATCTCAGCTCCATTTAACCGCCTGACCAGGTTCAATACTTCTTTATTTCGTTCAACAGGGATGGATTTATCGGCTGTTTGCCTGACGCCAAAACGGTTATAGTTAAATTGCAACTGATTGTTCCCCTTATCAATGCCCAGCCATTCCTTGACACAGGCTTCAACTTCGTTGAATCCCATCAGCGCACGCAAGTAAGTGATTCCGGTAAAGCGTGAATTCATCTCAAACAGTTTCAAGCCATCTTCGGTAATCCGCCCCTGAATGTTTAACGGACCACGCAATCCCATCGCCAACAGGGTTGGCGTCAACTTATCGATAATGCTCCAGATATATTCATTTTCATATGGAACTATTTCAATCGGAACCCCGTTGTTAAGTTTGTTAAATGAAAACATCCGCCCCAACAAATGACCTTCCGGCGTATAGACCACCTGAATGGAAACTTCTGACACCTGGGGATTACGATATTTTGCAATCTCACTCATGTAATAATCATAATTGGGATCGGTTTTAATTGGAACGATTAGTTCCTGGATGATATGATTTTCTGAAATTTTACTTAAGTCATCCTTACACCTGATTATTTCAATGCCCCTTGAAGCAAATCCCGATCTGGGTTTGGCGATAAAAGGAAATCTCAGGTTATTGTTTTCGATGTTTTCGATCATGTTATCGCGATCAAAACTCTTAGCAAAAACAGGAATAACCTTATTCAATTCGTTACTCATGCGTTCCTTATTCCGGCAAATCGAGATAAGTTCTTCACTGGCAACAATGGCTTTAATTCCGGCCTCTTCAAATTTGCGTATATTTTGAGCAAATACCATTGCCTCATCATCAAGACCGGGTATCACTAAATCAATTTGATGTTCCAGGCATTTATCGATTAAATTATCGATATAATTGTTATCATAAACACTCAGGGTATAATCGTATTCATCACAATCATAGGCACCATAAGCAAATGGATTCGTACCAAGACCTATTGTAGTTATCGGTAATCTGGATAAACGCAATGAATTAATCACTGACTGTCCTACCCCACTCCCTATGCAAGAGATTCCGATCTTATATTTGTTGTTGTTCATAATCTTAGCAATTTGTTGAAGTTAATAATATTGAAATCTCATCAAGGTGTCATGATCAATGACTTCAGACGTTTATTGAATCATAACTCAAAACCATTTGCTTTTCTCATTTACTGAGTCCTTTAATTCCCAGTTTTAAAATAATCCCATTTACACTGGTTTTTAGTTATAATACCAAAGCACCAGTTTACCGGTGATCTTAAATTTTGTCAGAATAAAGATCAGCCTGTGTTTAATCGTGTTTAATCCATTTTTTTTCAAGCGATCATATGCCTCCTCTTTTATCTGTTTATCTCCAAACAAACAAATTGAAATAAAGTATTCGGCATAGAAATTGTCCTTTATTTTTAAAATAATATTTTCCGGTACCTCAAAATAAGATGCGAACTTAAATTGAATGGACAACACACCGGGGAGAAACTCATACTCTTTCTTTAGCGTATCAAAATGGCTTGCGCTTTTCTCCAATACCCTGTAAACGGCGGTATTCTCATCTATGTAAGCGATTTTGGAATACCGGCTCAAACCAAGTATCAATGGCAGATCACCCACGACATTGTTTTCCAGAAGCGGCCGGGCAATCAGGTTGAATATACTTGCCCTGAACATCCAGGTGCATGGAGGAATAGGCCACCGGTTAATCAAAAAATCTTCAAAAGTATTTTGGATTTTTTGATTGTTCTTAAGCAGATTCCTTTGTGTTGCCTTCGTTCTTTCATCGAACAGGTCATAATCGGTATAGACCATTCCGCAATGGGGATTCTTCTCCAGAAAATCAACCTGCTTTTGTAATTTGAAAGGATCTGTCCAATAATCATCACCTTCACAGATGGCAATGTATTTTCCCTTTGCACGGGGATAATTGAATTCAAGTCCAGGCCTTCTCCCCTTTTTCCATTGATTTTCTTTTTGATAAATGGGCTTTATGATATCCGGATACTTGGCTTCGTATTCCCGGATAATCTGATCGGTACCATCTGTGGATGCATCATCGTGAATCAGGACCTCAATCGGAAATGTCGTCTTTTGAATCAAAAATCCCTCAATCGCCTTGCGGATAAATGGCTTTTGATTAAATGTGATACAAGAAATACTGACTATAAATAAATCTGGCCCCATATTTTATGCTTTTTTACTCATGTGCAGATCAAAATAAAATTGAGAACTGCTTATATTATTTGCTGCTTGAAAACAACCCGTTCATTGCTCCTCTCGTGATAACCTGTTCACCCCGATGACGGCATATTCATGTTTTACAATATTTTGAAATAACTTTTATATGAAAAATCAATTATAATCTTATTTATTATGAGAATCTGAGCATTTCCTTTCATCCGAAAAATAATTTGTATTAAATAGGTCGTATGGAACTCGCATTGAAGATTTTTATCGTTGTTTGTGATCTTTGATCATGCTCGTTTCATCCTCATTATTCACGTCTGCCTATATAATTAACCTGAAAGCCCTTCATTTTGTTCCTTGGTTTTTTGTTTATATCTTATCTTTCACAGAGCACAAATCACCGATATGGCGGAGAAATTCAATTCTGACCATCAACCCGAAATGCGATTGTTCATGTTAAAAAAAGATGTTACACCCCCAGGAGAATTAAAATACGATAACAACGATGTGACTTCAAATCTCAAGACGCCTTTTTTCATTCGCTTGCTGCATTATATATTTAAAGCGGTAACGGACTTTGATATTTTTTCCGGCATTTCTCCGAGCCGATGTCAGATACAACAGATAGCTAATGCCTAATAAATCGGAAACTCTCCATAAACGGTTTGAAGTGCGGCTTCAGGCTGATGAACTTCGGGCTGAACTTCCCTGATAATCCGGATTACCCTGTCCACATCGTCCAACTCCAGATCAGGATAGATGGGCAGACAAATCACCTTATCCGCCACTTTTTCGGCTATCGGCAGATTTTCTTTTTTTGCTGAAACCAATCCACGATAGGAAGGGAACTGACTGATTAAGGGATAAAAATAACGGCGGCCAAAAATGTTGCCTGCTTTCAGGTTCTCATAAACCGCATCCCGGCTCATCCCAAACTTTTCTTCATCCACGAAGATTGGGAAGTAAGGATATACATGGTCTACTCCTTCAATATCGTCGAGGTACGAGATTCCGTTTATCCCTTTAAGGTTGCTGCGATAATACATCGCGATTTCTCTCCGCTTTTCGATATTCTGCCGGACATATTTTAATTGCAGCAAGCCATAAGCAGCCTGTAATTCGTTCATTTTGGCATTGATCCCGGGTGCTATCACCGTGGTTTCTCCTGCAAAGCCAAAATTCTTCAAATAATCGATCCGCTGCTTTGTCTTTGCGTCATGGCACACAATGGCCCCCCCTTCAATCGTATTGAAGACCTTGGTGGCATGGAAACTGATAACGGAGAGATCCCCATAATTCAATATCGATTCGCCATTAATCTTCACCCCAAATGCATGGGCCGCATCATAAATCAAACTTAAACCGTAGGTATCGGCAATCTGTTTGATTTTTTCCAGTTTACAGGGATTACCATAAACATGAACAGGCAGTATGGCCGTAGTACGGGGTGTAATCGCCGCTTCAATCTTATCCGGATCAAGATTAAAATAATCGGGTTCAATATCCGCAAAAACCGGTTTGATGTTATTCCACCATAGTGCATGGGTTGTTGCCACAAAACTGTATGGGGTGGTTATCACTTCTCCTGTAATTCTTAATGTCTGTAAGGCCGTCATCAATGCCAATGTCCCATTTGAAAACAGGGACAGATATTTTACGCCAAGGTATTCTGCCAGTTCCTGTTCAAATAACTTGTGGTAAGGACCGTTGTTGGTAAGAATTTTACTCTCCCATATTTGCTTTAACGAAACCTCAAACTCTTCCAGGGGTGGCAACGAAGGCTGGGTGACAAATATTTTCTTTTCCATGTTCATACGTAATTAATTAATTGTATTAAATCGATCGTATTAAACCCGCATGAAAGAACTTCATTCGTAATAATTTTATGAAGCAGGTCGTATGGAGCTCGCGGTTATACCCGGTTCAGCCAAATCTGTATTTCATTCATACCGGTTCATATAAAATCTATTTTACAAAAAGCACAAAACACTGTCGTTCAAGATTTAAATCGTTATTTCAATATCTTGATCTGAACGAAATATTTTAATAAGATCAATTTATAATTTAACAACGATTTCAATTAAAAGGTTTTCCAATTTAAAATATTGAACTAAGGATTGATTCATTCATGATCCAGTCTAAGGGTCATCGGTATCCACTACAATTACAAGATTATACGCTGGGATAGACTATCTTTTATTTATTTCCTGTAAAACGCAAGCAGTTTCATTTCGATCTCATCTTCACGGTACTGAATGATGTCGTGCTCGATTTTGGGCTTGATAACCGTATAATCCGGAATATCCTGCTTGACCACGGAAGATGCGCCCACGATGCATTTCTTTCCAATTCTCACGCCATTCAGGATGGTCGCATTAACCCCAATAAAACTTTGCTCTCCCACAATTGCATTTGCGGCAATAACCGAAGAGGCACTAATAAAACAATGGCTTTCTATCCGGACAAAATGCGTAATCACGGCCCCGACTTTTACAAAGGTATTGTTTGCGATTACTGAATCTACTTCAAGAACCACGTTGTCGGCAATCCAGCAATTGTCTCCAATCCGGCAACCTGCGTGAATGATTGCCGAAGGAGCAATAATATTGGTAAACTGAAAATTCCGGTCTTTGAGTTTGTTATATATATCCCGTCGGTCTTTGTTTAATTTATTCCATTGGACAGCCACAAATACTTTTATCGTATTCAGATCGAAAAGAGCAGGAATTTGATCAATACCATAAACGGGCAACCCACAAAAAGTATCTGTTTTTCGATATGCTTCATCAACTGCAAAACCTATCACATCATGGATCTCATATTTTTGAACCACCTTAAAAATATTATAGGCCGTAGTTCCTATACCGATAATAATAAGTTTTTCTTTCATGGCCTGTTATTTAACTGTTAACTCCCGAATCCTTAATGCAAATGATCAGTCCTTCATCTTCATGAATTGTTTTTCCTGAAAGATGCTAAATTGTAATTTACGCAACCGATATTTTCATTCAGCTTTCATTCCTTACTACATAACACGCGATCCCGGTTGTACCAATGGCATCCTAATTTTCCCGAAACAAACTATTTTTCATGAACAGCCTAAATCAGACCACCTTAAAATTATCCAGCATCAGATGGATATCCTCAACACTGTTGAACATCATCACATCAATAATCGATAGAGACGGGACGAATTTGTTATTAAATTGCTTATACTTCATGGGTTGAGGGTTTAAAAAGCATAACTCTATTCCCGCCTGGGCAAAATCGGTTTTTAAATATAAATTTTGTCCCCCAATCAGATTGACATAGGTCTTTGCTTTTAGCTTATGACAAATTTCAATCAACTTTTTCTCCTTTTTGAGATCATTGTTTTTTTCAATTTCTGAAGAAACCAGTAAAGGAGTATTGATTCTTAAATAATTTGCGATCAGCCGATTGGTATTGATAACATATTTTGACAAGTTCCGTTGTTTGCACTTAAAGATGGCATGAAGCAAAGGCTCAACGTCTTGAAAGAAGGGAGCCTTTTTATAGGCATGTTCTAAAGTCTTGAGTACCTTCATCCTGTTATTTCCGATTTCTATGGAATTGATTTTCTTGTTTTGACTGACTTTGTTTAAATGGATGCTGAATAAATGTTCCCGGCCGTTTAAAAGGATCCGGTTCCGGTTAATCCAACCTTTTTTTATATACATCACGTCATCATAAAAGACAAATGAATCGACCAATTTCATCAACTGGTAATACCCGATATAAGGCATGAAATAAGGTTGCATTATGGCGATCTTCATATGCTTTTATCGTTTGTCTACCCTCTTCCGGTTTAAACCATGTGGAAAAGGGCTAGTAGCAGGACTGTTCTTCTGCTATCTATTGAATAACTTCTCTCTTTTTATTAAAGATACCCGCAAAGGTGTTCCTGACCAAGGATACAATTACCTCCAATTCTTCGAAGTGAAAAAGTTTGGATATTACGGTATATATTAAAATATAAACAACAGCACCAACGAATAGTTTTAGTACGTTGGAGACAATAAATGTACTGGCAAATAAAAAAGTGCCACACAGGACAAGTGAAATGAGAAGAAACATATAGATATCCTTTAACTGGGATGCAATGCCATAATTGTAATACTTCCCTGTATAATAGGTATTTAAATATAGCCCAATACAAGATGTGAATACCTGCCCCCAAACCAGGGCCTTCAATCCGATTGGAATGGTGATGATGAGGACCGATACCCCGATTGCTTTTTTCCAGATTTCAAGCTTCAGAAACAGGTCAGATCTTCCCATGGCTTCCAAAATATTGAGATTAATGGCATGGATCGGATACCACATCCCGGCAAAACAGAGTATCTGGAACAGCCCGACCGCAGGCAGCCATTTCTCGGTGAGCAGGATGAGGATCAAAGGTTTTGCCACTAACACGAGTAAAAACATCAGTGGAAAGACGATGAAGGCAGCCATGCGGATCAGTCGTCGGTAGGCATCAATCATTCGGTTCTCTTCATTCTGGATGCTGCAGAATATGGGAAAGGTAACCCGTTGCAGGATATTGGTGATATTTTGGGCCGGCAATGATTGCAATTGCTTGGCCCTGGCATAAAATCCGAGATCGGCAGCCAGAAACTTTTTTCCAATCACCAAAGAATATATATTGGTATAAACCGTATCCAACAACCCTGAAGCCAGCAATTTTGAACCAAACCCAAACAGGGTCTTGAAGGAGATATTGGAGAAGATCAGCGTGGGTTTCCATCGGATGAAATAAATAAAGAGGACGGCTTGGGTGGAAGCAGCTACAAGACCCTGGGTAACCAGCGCCCATACGCCGAAGCCCGTATAGGCCATCGTGATGCCAACGATCCCCGACACGATGACCGAAATGATGGATATCTTAGTTTGCGTCTTAAAATCGACATTGATGGTCAAAATCGTACGGGGCACAATCGTCAGTGCATTGATTACAAAATTTAGTGCAACGATTTTGGTGATAAGTTCCAGTTGTGGGGACTTGTAAAACGAGGCAATCAAGGGGGAACTGAAAAAGAGCAGAAAATAGAAGAACAGGCTTGCCCCCATGTTGAAAAAAAATACGGTTGAAAAATCCGTTTCGCTCCGGTCTATCTTTTGCACCAAAGCGGTACCAAATCCGCTATTGATAAAGGAGTTTGCTACGGCTGTAAAGATTTCCAGCATCGCAATCAACCCGTAATCCGAAGGTGACAGAATACGGGCCAGAATGACTCCCAGTAAAAAGCTGATCCCCTGCGACGAAAACTGATCTATAAAACTCCAGTATATTCCTTTTGCGGCTTTTTGTCTCAGGCTTGTCATCAGAATAATAAGGTTAAAGGTGATCTAAAGAATTATCGTAAACAGAACAGGTATTCCCCCTTTTCCCTGATCGATCTAAATACAACAATAAATAGGGGTTTCATGTTTTCCTTTTTATGCTACTTTTGAACAACTATTGATAGTTAAAATGTCTCGTCCTGAATAAATGGCTGAGGATTACCGGAATATACACCTTCTACATTCTTTTAAGGCAGGGACATTTGGGGGCAGACTGGTATTTGACTGGTAATTGCTCCCTGTTTCATAACTAATTACTCCCTCCCCTGGGAACCAGTGAAATAGTTTGGAGTTACTTGTTAAACACCATTCAAATACCAGTTAGCCTGGAAATAAAGGAGAATAAAAGGGTAAAAGGCTCCTTACAATGTCCCGGTTTAAATTTCAGGGCTTTAGTCAAACTGTCTTTATCTTTTTCCAAATCAGAAGTCTTAAAAACCAGTTCCTTATCCCAAACACGTTTCAACAATTTCATTTTATTTTCGGATCCATCCTCCTTTGTCTCTTCCTGAAAAAGCTTGACCAAATATAAAACAACGTATCGACCCGGTTCGGGATCACAAAAACAGGGGCAACTTTTTTTAGGACGAGACCATAAAAGGAAGTGCTATAGCTCAACTGTTAACACGATTATGTCAAGAAAGTCGGGCGTAATTATAGTTAAAATAATGTTAATTCGGAAAATGCGTCATCTAAAAAAGATCTAAATATTAAATTTGCTACTGTGTTCTAATTGCATTGTTTGCTGTTAAATATTATTATTACTTTTATACTTTGAATGTTTTTACATTTATCAACCCAAACATTTTGACGCCATGAAAATCAAAGCAGCCTTTAGTTTAGCAGTGCTATTATTTTTATCAGCAACCATCTTTGGACAAGCTCCTACCAAATGGAGGGGGCCTCAGGCAAACGGAATCTATCCCGACAAGGGTTTACTCAAAGTATGGCCTGCCGATGGCCCGCAAGTTCTATGGACATTTGACGGCTTAGGCCAGGGCTTTTCTACCCCGGTCTTTACCAGGGATTATATTTATGTATCGGGGATGAGTGTTGATACCGGATTTATTTACAAGCTCACCTATGCCGGTAAATTGGTATGGAGAAAAACCTATGGCACCGAGTTTAAGAAACAATGGCCTGGGACACGTGCATGCCCTGTGATCGTTGGCGATAAATTATATATTCTGAGTGGAACAGGTCATTTATGCTGCATGAGTTCTGTTGACGGCAAACCAATCTGGAGCAAGGAAATATTTTCTGATTTTGACGGCCGCCAAATCACCTGGGCTGTAAATGAAACCGTAGTGGTTGACGGAGATAAGCTCTATTGCACTCCCGGAGGAATGAAAAACGGTGTCGTCGCATTGAACAGAAACACCGGTGCCCTGATTTGGTCGTGCGAGGCCATGAGCAATAAGTCCGGATATTCTACTCCCCTGTTGATCGACCTGCCCAAACGCAAATTACTGGTTACCATGATGGCTGAAAACATTGTAGGCATAGACCGCGAAACCGGTAAAATGCTTTGGAACTATGGCTGGACCAACCAGTATGCCGTCCATGCAAACACCCCCCTCTATTATGACAAGGGCCTGTTTTGCTTCAGCGGCTATGGCCAGGGTTGCATCAAATTTTCATTGAGCGACGATGGCAACATTACCAAGGAATGGGCCAACAAAAACATGGACAGCAAGATTGGCGGAGCCGTCCTGGTAAATGGGTACATTTATGGTTCAGGCGATATGGCCAATCCTGCATGGCAATGTGTTGACTGGAAAACAGGTGAAGAAAAATATGCCTCAAAGGAAATCGGAAAGGGTAACGTAATCTATGCAGATGGAATGCTTTATTGTTATTCCGATAAGGGGGAATTGGCATTGGCAGAAGCAAACCCGGCAGGATTTAAGGTCGTATCCAAAACCAAAGTAACCCAGGGCACAGAATATCATTGGGCACACCTTGCCATCAACAACGGGGTGTTATATCTCAGACATGGCAATACCCTGATCGCATATAAAATTAAATAATCAATAAAATTTAATCTTCTGACTTCTTGAGGATTGGCGCGATCCAATGGGTTAGAACAATACTAAACAAACTAATTTCTATCCACAATGAAACGTTTTTTCTTTCTATTGCTGTTGCTTATCCCATTCTTTGCCCAGTCGCAAGTCAACCAGTTCGGAGGTCCTCACAGAAACGGGAGCTATCCCGACAAAAACCTGTTGGATAAATGGCCTGATGGCGGTCCCCAGCTCCTGTTGACCGTTGAAGGCATTGGCACTGGCTGGTCATCAGCAGTCACCACCGATAAGGCAATCTACATCACCGGGATGAAAGACACGCTGGATTATCTGACATCCATCGATTTCACCGGTAAAATCAACTGGCAGGTACCTTATGGAAGGGCTTTTACCAAGTCTTTTCCCGATACCAGGTGTACGCCCACTATTGAAGGAAACAAGATATGGGTCGTCAGCGGCACCGGAAAATTATCCTGCTTCGATGCCACTACCGGAAAAGAAATCTGGTCGGTTGACGTAGATAAACAATTTGAAAGCAAATGGTTCATGTGGGGGGTAGCCGAATCACCTTTGATTGTGGATGATAAGGTCATCTGTTCCCCTTATGGTGACAAGACAGCCCTGGTGGCCTTTGATAAAAACACCGGAAAGCTGATCTGGCAGTCTAAAAGCGTGGGTGGAAAACGGTCTTATGTTTCACCGGTACTATATACTTACCAAAACTTCAGGTATATTCTCTCGGAAAACACTGAAAAAGTGATTGCCGTAAATGCGGAAAACGGAGACATCGCCTGGGAATACAAATGTCCCAAGGGTGCCGAAATATCGCCCAACTGTGCTTTGTTTAAAGACGATGAAATCTATATCACCAGAGGGTATAACGTTCCTTCCGTGATGCTGAAAATGGCCCCTGACGGTAAATCGGTAACCGAGAAATGGAAAGATACCGTCCTGGATTGTCACCACGGTGGTGTCGTATTGGTTAACGGCACGATCTATGGCGCAAACTGGATCAACAACGGTAAAGGCAAATGGTGTAGTCTGGACTGGAATACCGGAAAGATTGGTTATGAAACCGAATGGATCAACAAAGGCTCCATCATCACCGCCGACAACAAATTGATCTGCTATGAAGA
>JAUZOX010000330.1 GCA_030706265.1 Bacteroidota bacterium
CCTGCCCGATAACCGGCAGAAGCTTTTTGATTTACGAGTTCGATATTTTCATTATTATCTGAATCTACCGACGTTGCATGTACCCTCAATGCTCCGCCATTGATAAAGGTATCAAAACCCAATTCGACCTGTTTTAATTGGCTTTCGGTGAGTAATGATAAATCCTCTTTTATAAGAGTATCTATGGCTATCTTGTAATATTTTGAAAAGGCAATTAAAACATCAATACCTGCCTGGGCCACCTCATTTTCATATCCACTCACCGTGGAACGTTTCATATTAAGCGAATTAGCAACTTCATCCTGAGTGCGTTTATATCGCTTTCTTAAAAACTTGATGTTTGAAGCAAAAATCATGACGCGATTATTTATAGGAACAAGCTTCCGTGATTTTATGATAATCATCAAATGGATTATCAACTAATCAAAGATACGATAAAAAATCTAAAAGCAACTATTTTTTTTCGAATCAAAAAAAAATGATAAGAATGACAACGTCTCAGGATCAGTTGTCCATGCTATTTTGCTTCCCTCCTGTTTTTTCAAGTTTGCGCATGAGCTTGTCCGGTTTACTTGCAACTTGCTGCATCTCACCGCTGTGGCGTTTGAAGTTTCTGAAATTATAGGTAAAGGAAAAGATAAAGTATTGAGGCAAGATCGTTGATCGCATATCCGTGATATTATGATCCGTAATGGAATGCCGTACACTTTGATTTTGTCGAAGAATATCAAATATTTGAAATTTAAATTGCCCTCGTTTGTTCTTTAAAAAATCCTTGGTCGCGGCAGCATTCCATAACGCAAAGCTGTTATTATATCCCTTTGCAAAACCGCTATTCATATTTATTTGATAGTCTGTGTTCAACATAATATTCAATGGAAGAAACAGTTTTAAATCACCCAAAAGATTATAACTTGTGTAGATACTTGGAGAATTGGATTTAGTTGCCTGCCATACATGATTGTAATTGACGCGACCTGAAACGGTAAGCATAATCAGATCGGTATTCACACTGGCCTGTAAATTGTATCCCAAAGCAAGGTGCCGCGTGGTATTGAGTACCGATGCCGCAGTATCTAACGGATTATAATTGGTGAGTGTTTTTGCATTATTCCTGTCGTAGTTTACGTCATTATTCCATTTCACGCTTCCTGAAGTACTGATGTAAAATTTGTTTTTGGCTAAAGATTTTCCCATCCCGATATTTGTCGAAGCATCCCATGCTCCGTTAACATTCACAGGCATGATGAGTTGTTCACCGCTGGCCCCGTTGATGTAGTTATTCGAAATGCTGTTTTGCTCGCTGCTGTACTGAATATTGACAAAATAATTGCTAAATGTTTTAGGATTTACATCATTATAACTGAAAACAAGGTCATTGGTAAAGCTTGATTTAAGGTTGGGATTTCCGATGCGTATAATCAGAGCATTGGAGTCGGTTATGATGGGTTGCAACTGATCGATACTGGGCTCATTGGTTGTTCCTTTATATTGAAGACTTAGTCGACGCCGGTTTGTAAATGCGTAGTTAATAGTGGCTGTTGGAGAAAAGTTCATTGATTTGTGCGTCCTGTCAAACATGCGGTTTAACAGCTTGGTTTTACTCTCGATTTGTGCTGATTCCACTCCTACCCCAATCGTACAAAGTAGTTTATCATATTTGGATTGAAGACTCAATCCGGTACGTTGATTGATGAAGGTGTTGTTAAAATGATTTGAATAGGCTGTATCGGGAATATCATACAAACTATCCGCTTCGTCATAGCGATAAGCAGATTTTGTAGACTGATTGTCAGACCGGCTGTAATAATAATTCAAATCAAGTGTCTGATGCAATGAAATTGGTTCGGTATACGAAAGCCGGGCATTGTATCCTGTTCCTGAAGACTCGGATTTGGTGTTGATGTCGGTAAGTCCAATCGTAGGAACACCGTTTGACGTTACGTATCTTTTGATGAATGATTTTCGGAAGCCGTCAGAACTGCCTGTTTTTAAACTTCCGCCAACGTTAATCGAAAAGGATCGTCTGGGCTTTTTAAACTTCTTGCGGTATAAGAGGCTGAAATTGGAGTTTAAATTCGTGCCATCGCTTCGATTGGCCGAATTGGATTCATTCAACCTTGCACCGGATTCACCGATGGTATTGCTTGAAGAGGCCCTGCTGGAACTGTTTATGGCGTAACTGATATTGGGTTTAAAGAGGATGGAATTTAAAGAGTCGATCTGATAATCAATTTCCATGTTTGCCCGATGGTTTATGTTCCTGGAATATGTTGCGGTCGTGTCGCGTTTATAAATACTGGTATCGACTTTGAATGTTTGGGTATAACCCGTCTGGTTATTGTTAGTCTCGGTCGAGTTGAAGAAATAGCTGCCCGTTACACTCAGGTTGGTGCCAATCAGGTTATGATAGTTTGCCCCAGCCGCATTGGTCGTACTGATGCCATTTGCAGACATGCTTCTGCCTGCTGATGACATGGAACTAAATCCGCGTGCTGCGCCACCCCTTGAACTGTTTCTGCCGGCCCTGGCGCTTGATAAGGTGCTTTTACGTTTGTCGTTTAACGAGTTTAACGCATCCAGGGTAAAACGCTGTGTATTCGTATTATTAGACATCCCCAGCAAAGACATCTGGCGATCACCGACAAACCTATTGACCATGAAACCATCGTCGTACCGGTCAAGACTTCCATAGCCAAGTGAGGCTTTTCCAAAATAACCCTCTTTATATCCTTTTCGGGTGACAATATTAATCACTTTTTCAACTTCACCATCGTCAACACCTGAGAACTCTGCCTGATCGGATTTCTTATCGATGACCTGGATTTTGGCAATCATTTCTGCAGGTAAATTTTGCGTTGCAATCAAAGGGTCATTGCCAAAGAAAGGTTTCCCGTCAACAAAGACCCTTGTCACATCCATGCCTTGAGCTTGAATCTTCCCCTGTCCATCAATTTCGACGCCGGGCAATTTTTTAAGCATATCTTCAACGACTGCATTTTTTTCAACCTGAAACAAATCGGCATTAAATTCAACGGTATCCTGTTTTACGGTTACCGGTTGATCAGGTGTTATTACAACTTCATTCATCAGCGAATTTACTTCGGCCAAAACAAAATTCCCCAGGTTTTGAGTTTCGCCCGTATTTTGAATTGCAATGATTTTACGAATCGTAGAATAACCCAGATATGAAATCCGGATACGGTATGATCCAGGATTTACATTTTTTAAAACGAATTCACCTTTAGAATTTGTAATGCAGCCTTTTACAAGGGTTGAATCTTTTATCGTCAACAAAGCCACTGAAGTATATTGGAGTGGTTTTTGGGTACTGTTATCCAGTACAACGCCGTTTAGGGTTGCCTGTTTTAGACTTTGTGAATAAGCGGATTGTATTAATGCAATCGAAATGAAACTCAGAAAAAGTAAAGAAAATTTAAGAAGTAATTTTATATGTAAATATTTTATTTCCACATCCAATAATTTATTAAAATTGTTAATAACCAAAACACAATTATTCATTTAGACACCGTTAAAATCAATCGGTTTAATCCATATTTAATAAAAAATTGCAAACATATAAATAATGAAATTAATATATGGATATAATTGACCTGAAATCGCTATCCATTCATTAAATACTTAATTCATAAAAAAAAAGTAAATAATATAAAGGGTTGTTTGCTGATTCGGCCAGCAAACAACCCAGTAAGAAAATCAATATTTAACCTTGCCTATATCTTAAAGAACAAGAATTAGAAGCCGCCACCGCCGCGATTTCCACCGCCACGGTTTCCACCGCCAAACCCACGACCACCAAATCCGTTGCCACCATCAAATCCACCACGTTGACGCATGCCATCGGAACGATTTTTATCATTGGGTTGTTGGAAATTATTAAAGTTATAGGTGAGCGAGAAAATAAAGTATTGGGGCAGAATCGTTGATTGTGTATCAGTGATATTGTTTCCGTTAATTGATCTGCGGATACTTTGATTTTGTTTCAGAATATCGAATATCTGGAATTTGGTCTGAAGACGTTTATTCTTCAATATGTCTTTTGAAATAGAAGCATTCCATAGTGCATAGTTTTTATTATACCCGTTTCCATAACCGGTATTCACATTATACTGAAAATCGGTAGCGATCAAAAATCCC
>JAUZOX010000331.1 GCA_030706265.1 Bacteroidota bacterium
AAGCACGAACCCCTTTGATAAAAAACCCGTTAAAGTCGGTCGGCTGGTCTCCAACAGACTTATCCGAAACAGCCAGTATGGCGGCACTGTTAAAGAAGTTAGCGAAGGTGTTTCGGGTACATTCAAAATAGGAATGAGTGAAAAGCTGTGAGCTCATTTCTTCACTTAAATAAGGCTGGTATAGCTTTTCGCTGGGATAGGTTTTGATGACTTTAAATTTAACGTGATCCTTACCATCCTTGCTAAATGGCATGACTGCCAATACCAGGTTGGCAGGGTTGATAAATCTGCTCGCTGTAAACCGCTGAACTGCAGTATTTATTTCGAGATCAATATCTTTTGACTCATAGTCTTCTAATCGTCCGCTCACGGTAACCGCCAGATTGATCGAATGAGGTATTCCTGCCGAGAGCGTATCGGGAATGATCTGTAAAATCTTTTCTACAGGAAATACGTAGTAATCCAGAACCTTTGCAGTGGAAAACCCTTCTTTCAATGTCGGAAACTCATAATTGGGCTTCAGATATTTGACTACCAGGACGGCATTTGATTTTCCATCCACTTGCGTCTCCCTGATTTCCATTTCGGAAATATTGTCCTGTCCCAATACTTTATCGGGAAACAGGTATTTGGAATCCGCGATCGGAATAATGTTTTTGGCGTTGATCCATTTCGTGTTATCCCGTAAAACCCATCCCGTGATTTCACTTAAACTTGACTTTACGGAGCTGACTACATGTTCCGATAAAACTTTTTGTTGCTGTAATCTTTCATTTTTTTCACCTAAAAGCTGCGCAAATACAGATGTCTGAAAAACCAATATCGTCAGTAACAGTGAAAAGAGCTTCATAAAGATATGTTTATCAACACAATTAAATTAGCAACAAAAAATACATATAAAGCATTTTGTTAATAGTTTCTGTCTTTCACCTTATCAATGTGAGAAATAAGCGGAAAGGATTAAAACCAATTAACCAAAATCTTTCTGATCAGTAAAAATAAGAAAATTATTTTGAATATTATTCCATAAACCTAATCTTATCAACCGATAGTTGTTAATTACCCGATAAATTTAAAATGATGGTTTATATCGATTTTCCGTATTTTGAAAGATTACGTGTGAAGGTCCGTTTGCATTGGAATCGGTTTGAACCATGTGATCAAAATTTTGTTAAATCCAAAACAGCAAAAGAAAATACCCGATCGAATAACCCAATTGAGCTCTTGTCTGATCCCGGAATATGCATACTTTGAAACTCAGACACGGTAAACCTGACATGGATGCAAGTTCCATACGACCAATTTAATTAAATTATCACGGATGAAGAAAAATAATAATACGCTATCTGTTCTAAACACATTGCCGGGTGTCAGTAACAATCCAATCAATATCGCCAAGGATAAGACATTGATTAGCAGTCCAGTCAAAGACAGTACCCGATTTCCGAAGGACGAAGTATTGGCAGATTATCGCATAGCCTTTGAAAGCAGGCAAGCAAGCATATTGGGACGCAGAGAGGTTTTGTCAGGACGTGGAAAATTCGGCATCTTCGGTGATGGCAAAGAAGTACCTCAACTTGCAATGGCCAGGGTCTTTCGTCCCGGTGACTGGCGTTCAGGTTACTACCGGGATCAAACATTCATGTTGGCTGCCGGAATGCTCACCCTGGAAGAGTTCTTTGCTCAGGTATACGGGGATACAGACCCCGATTTTAATCCCCAGACTTCAGGACGGGTAATGAACAACCACTTTGCTACCAGAATAATTGACGATGAGGGAAACTGGAAAAGGCTAAACGACATGAAAATCTCGGCAGCAGATCTCTCCCCCACTGCCGGTCAGATGCCAAAGCTTACGGGTCTTGCCCTTGCATCCAAACTTTATCGTCTACATCCGGATCTTGCCGTCCCGAATCAGTTTTCAAATCAGGGCAATGAAGTTGCCTTCGGCACCATCGGTGATGCATCGACCTCCGAAGGCCCCTTCTGGGAGACCATCAATGCAGCCGGAGTCCTGCAGGTGCCCCTTGCAATCTCGGTTTGGGACGACGGATATGGCATATCCGTTCCCGCCCGGCTTCAAACCACGAAACAAAATATCTCAACGCTGTTAAAAGGATTTGCCCGAGAGCAGGAAGGGGGTCAAGGATACGAAATATACGAGATAAAAGGTTGGGATTATGCCTCCTGTCGCCTGACCTATGACGATGCAATTCAAATCTGCCGCCGGGATCACGTCCCGGTACTGATTCATGTCAGCGAACTCACGCAACCCCTCGGACATTCCACCTCAGGTTCGCATGAGCGGTATAAAGATAAGGAACGGCTTGAGTGGGAGAAAAAGTACGACTGCATCAGCCAGATGAAGACCTGGATGCTTGAAGTGCGTTATGCGACACCGGAAGAGCTCGCGATCATCGAAAAGGAAGCCCTTGTCAGGGTTAGACTGGCAAGGAAAACAGCCTGGGAACATTTCATAAATCCCTTACGAAAAAAACGGGACGACCTTGTCAGGATCATCGATGCCGCTAACTGTATTTGCGATAAAACGGAGGAAGTTGAAAAAATAAAACAAAAGCTGCTCCGGCTTGACGATCCGATTCTGAAAGACACCATCTCGGCAGCAAGAAAAATTCTTCGTTTGATCTGCAATAGGTGTAATAATTCTGCGAGTCAGTTTAAAACCGAATTAAAATACTGGCTTGAGAAAGAGATGATCAAAGGGGAAAAAAGTTATGGCTCTCATTTAAAAAGTGAGTCCGTTCATTCCGCCCTGAATGTAAAGGAGATAAAGCCTGTTTATTCTGCCGATGTCCGGTTGGTGCCGGGGCGTGAAATCCTAAGGGATAATTTTGATTTTATATTTGAGCATCGTCCTGAAGTCGTAATGTTCGGTGAAGATGTCGGCCTGATCGGAGGCGTAAATCAAACGCTTGAGGGTTTACAAAAAAAATATGGAGACCATCGAATATTTGATACCGGCATTCGGGAGACCACAATAATAGGTCAGGGCATAGGCCTGGCCATGCGTGGGTTCCGGCCTATTGCCGAGATTCAATATTTCGACTATATCATGTATGGTCTGCAAACGATATGCGATGACCTGTCTACATTGCATTACAGAAGTCGTGGCGGTCAACGTGCTCCTCTCATCATCTCAACCCGCGGCCATAGACTGGAAGGCATATGGCATTCCGGATCGCCCCTCAGCATGGTGATCAATTCAATTCGCGGAGTGCATGTTTTGGTTCCCAGGGATATGACCCGTGCAGCCGGTTTCTATAACACCATGCTTGTTTCGGATGAACCGGCACTGATCATTGAGCCGTTGAACGGCTATAGGCTGTATGAAAAGCAGCCCTCCAACATCGGAGAATTCAGGGTACCGCTCGGTGTTCCAGAAGTGCTGTGCGAAGGCACTGACGTCACCCTGGTAACCTATGGCTCCTGTGTCAGGATTGCACACGAAGCCGTCAATCAACTCAAAGAAGCAGGCATCAGCGTTGAGCTGATCGATGTCCAATCCCTTCTCCCTTTCGACATCCATCAAACCATCAGGGCCTCACTAAAAAAGACCAATAAAATCGTCTTCTTCGATGAAGACGTCCCGGGCGGAGCCACGGCATATATGATGCAAAAGGTATTGGAAGAGCACCAGGGTTACTTTTTCCTGGATGCATCACCCAGGACCATTACAGCCCGCGATCACCGGGCAGCTTATAGCACCGACGGCGATTATTTTTCCAATCCCAATGCCGAAGATGTCTTCGACACCATTTACTCCCTCATGAATGAATACAACCCGGCGAGATACCCCAAAATATTTTAGTTTACGGCTTCTACTGCAGTTCCCCACCTGGTATTGGGTTTGCTGTCCATGATGAATTCCAGTTTGCCGCCGTTCAAAATATCCTGATGAAGGATGTAGCTCTTGTTATAAACCTTATCATTCAGCTTTACCGACTTGATATAGATATTTTTATCCGATACATTTGGCGCCAATACCGTAAAAGTATTGCCGTTTTCCAATGCAAGTACCGTCTTTTTCATTGCCGGAGAACCCAACATGTACTTTCCACCCGTTGGATTCAAGGGATAAAATCCCATTGCGCTGAACACATACCAGGCCGACATCTGCCCGCAATCTTCGTTACC